>NZ_JAZGQL010000035.1:0-55871 GCF_036421995.1 Plantactinospora veratri | reverse complement strand
CCGACGGGGCCGCGGGGTCCGCCACCCGCCGTCGCAGCGCCCGTTCCCGGCGTGCCGGCGGCGTACGGGCCGAGCGCTTCGCCCCGTACGTCCTGGTGGCCCCGGCCGTCCTGATCATCGTGCTGCTGCGGCTCTACCCGCTGCTGCTCGGGGTCAACTTCTCCTTCACCGGCGACGGTGAGCGGAACGGGGTGGCGGTCGGCCTCGACAACTACCTGGAGCTGTTCCGCGATCCGCTGTTCCGGACCGCGCTGGGCAACGTGGGACTGCTGGTGCTGCTGCTTCCGGCGGCGGTGGCGGTCCCCGGGCTGCTGGCGACGTTCATCTACCTCCGGGTGCCCGGTCACCGGCTCTACCGCGGCGTCTACTTCTTCCCCGCGGTGCTCTCCCCGGTCATCGTCGGCGCGATCTTCAACCTGCTGCTTGCCTTCGACGGCCCGCTCAACGCCGTTCTCGGGTCGGTCGGCGTCGGTCCGGTGGACTGGCTCGGGGACCCGGACGTCGCGATGTTCGTGGTGGTCGGCGTGCATGTCTGGGCGACCTTCGGAATGGCCCTGGTGGTGTTCCTCGCCGGGTTCGCCACCCTGGACGCCGCGCTGCTGGACGCGGCCCGGGTGGACGGGGCGTCGCTACCCCAGGTGATCTGGCACGTGATCGTCCCAGCGCTGTCGCGCACCATCCAGTTCGTCTTCGTGACCACGATGATCGGGATGCTGACCTCCATGTTCGGCCTGCTCTACGTCATGACGAACGGTGGTCCGGAGGGGTCGACGTACCTGCCGGAGTACTACATCTGGATCCAGCAGGGACAGCTGAGCCGCCCGGCCCTGGCGTCGGCCGCGTCGACGGTGCTCTTCGTGATCATGCTCGTCGTCGGGCTACTCCAGATCAAGCTGCTCGAGCGGGCGGGGAGGGAGGACTGATGACTCGGATCCGTCTGGGCCGGTGGCTGGTCGCCATCCCGATGGCGCTGCTCGCGCTCGCGACGATCTACCCCCTGCTCTTCACCGCCAACGTCGCGATGAAGACCCGGCGTGACTACATCCTCGACCGGTTCTCCCTGACCGACGCCCTGCGCTGGGAGAACATCGGCACGGCGTGGAGCAGCGTCGGCATGGGCCGGTACTTCGTCAACTCCCTGCTCGTGGTGACGTCGTCGGTGGTCCTGCTGCTGCTCTTCGGCTCGATGGCCGGTTTCGCCCTGAGCCGGTTGCGGTTCCGGGGTTCGAGGGCGCTCTTCCTGGGCTGCCTCGCGGGACTGTTCGTGCCATTCCAGGTGATCATGGTGCCGCTCGCCCGGATCATGGCAGACAACGGTCTCATCGACACCTACCCCGGGCTGATCCTCGTCTACGTGGCCCAGTTCCTGCCCTTCACCGTCTTCCTGATGACGAGCTACTACCGGACCATCCCGACCGAGATCATCGACGCGGCCCGGATCGACGGCAACAACGTCTACGGGGTGTACCGCCGGATCATGCTGCCGTTGGGCACCCCGGCGCTGCTGTCGGTCGGCATCCTCAACGCCCTGTTCTGCTGGAACGACGTCCTCATGTCGCTGGTGATGATGCCGTCGGCCGACCACCGCACCCTCATGGTCGGCGTGACCTCGTTGCGGGGCCAGTACTCCGACGACATTCCCACCTTCGCCTCCGGGGTCCTGATCGCCGCTCTTCCCGTCCTGGTGGTCTACCTGTTCCTCCAGCGCCAGATCGCCGACGGCGTCGCCGCCGGTTCCACGAAGGGCTGACATGCGGATCACTGGATATCGGACACTCACCACGGTGCAGGAGTGGGGGCGGCCCGTCGGTGACGCCAACGGTGTCTTCGCCGACGGGGTGGTTCCGGTGTCGATCGTCGTCGTCGAGACCGATGAGGGCATCTCGGGGGTCGGCATCGGGCCGCACGTGGAAATCGAGCGGATCTTCGCGGCCATCGACGGCGAAGACCCACGCGCCGTGACGACCCTCTACGACCGCATGCTGCGGCACACCTTCAAGGCGGGGCACGCCGGCCCGGTGTTCGGCACCATCGGCGCACTCGACACCGCGCTGTGGGACATCAAGGCACAGGCGGCCGGCGAGCCACTGTGGCGGTTGTTGGGCGGACGCGACCGCCGGGTCCCCGCCTACGCATCCGGCCTGGACATCGGGCTGTCCGACGACGAACTCGTCTCGGCCTACGAGGTCTACGCCCGGTACGGCCTGCGGGCGGCCAAGCTCAAGGGCGGCCTCGACATCGAGCGCGACCGGCATCGCCTCTGCCTGGTCAGGGATGTGCTGACCGAGGCCGGGCACGGGCTGCGGCCGGGCCTGATGCTCGACGTGAACGAGGCATGGACCCGCAAGCAGGCCGTCCGGCACGTCTGCGAACTCGAACGCACCCTCGACCTCATCTGGATCGAGGAGCCGGTCCGGCGCTGGGACGCCGAGGGTCTCGCCACCGTCGGCCGGGGAATCCGCGCGTCGGTCGCGACCGGGGAGAACCTCACCGGGCTGGAGCAGTACCGTCCACTGATCGCCGCCGGTGCCGTCGACATCGTGCAGATGGCCGCCGTCTGGGGGGTCACCCATTTCCTGCGGGCGTCCGCGCTGGCCCACGGTCATGACCTGCCGGTCAGCCCGATCGGTAACAGCCCGGTCGGGCTGCTGCACGCCGCGACCTCGGTGCCGAACCACCTGACCAGCGAGTTGCAGGACCTGACGCCACCGGTCGGCATCTCCGTCGACCTGCACGTCGAGGACGGTGCCTTCGTGCTCGGTGACTCGCCCGGTCTGGGGGTCCGGGTCGACGAGGACCGGATCCGGGCGACCACCCGGCGCCCGCAGGCGCAGACCTCCGAGGGCCCCCACGTCCGGCCGGAGCGGGCCGGACGGCGACTGCTGGCCGGGGTCGACGGCGTCGCTCCGGTACGGCGGTTCTCCGGCGCACCGCTGCACTCCCACAACGACGTGTCGCCCACCGCACGCCATTGACCCAGACCGCCTCTGCGCACCGAAAGGACATCCGGGTGCCCTCCTCGCACAGACAGTTCAGACGACCCACGGCCCTCGCCAGGCTCCTGGCCGCCGGAGCAGGAGACCGTGGCTGCTCCGCCACGGCGGTGTACCCACGGTCGTGCCCGGCCGGCAGGAACGACGTACCGACCACCGAGACGGAGGATCGATGAAGGCAGTCGTCTACCGGGGGGCGCGGCACCTCGCGGTCGAGGAACGTGACCCGGAACCGCCCGGTCCCGGCCAGCTGCGGATCGCGGTGGCCTACACCGGGATCTGCGGTACCGACCTGCACATCTACCACGGGGACATGGATGCCCGGGTCGGCGCCTCGGCGATCATCGGGCACGAGATGTCCGGTCGGATCGCGGCCGTCGGGGCGGAGACCACCGGCTGGTCCGTCGGCCGGGCCGTCACCGTGATGCCGACCCGCTCGTGCGGGGAGTGCGCCGCCTGCCGGCGCGGCAACTCCCACGTCTGCCATGCCATGGACTTCCTCGGCATCGACTCGCCGGGCGCCATGCAGTCGTCCTGGAACGTCCCGGCGGACCTGGTCCTGCCGCTCCCCGACGACCTGCCGCTCGACCACGCGGCGCTCGTCGAACCGGTCGCGGTCGCGGTGCACGACGTCCGGCGGGGGAACGTGACCGCCGACGACCAGGTGGTCGTGGTCGGCGGCGGGCCGATCGGGGTACTCATCGCCACCGTCGCGAAGGGCTGCGGCGCGCGGGTGCTCCTCGTCGAGCCGGACCCGTTCCGGCGGGCGGCCGTGCACGGGATGGGGATCGAGGCCGTCGACCCTGGGACGACCGACGTGGTGACGCTGGTGGACGACCGTACCGACGGCGCGGGTGCCGACATCGCCTTCGAGGTCTCCGGCTCGGCGGCCGGCGTCACCACGGCGGTGGACGTGCTGACCACCCGCGGCCGGCTGGTGATGGTGGCGATCCACCCCCGGCCCCGGGAGGTCAACCTGCACCGGTTCTTCTGGCGCGAACTGGAGCTGCTCGGCGCCCGCCTGTACCAGCGGGCCGACATGGCGGAGGCGGTCCGGTTGGTCGCGTCCGGCGCGATCCCGGTCGGGCGGCTCATCTCCCGGGTCGAGCCCGTCGAAGCAGTGAATGCCGCGTTCTCGGCCCTCGAGGGCGGCGGCGTGCTGAAGGTACTCGTCGACTGGCGGGAGGACGACCGGTGACCGACCTGTTCGACCTCTCCGGCCGGACCGCCGTGGTGACCGGCGCCCGGCGCGGCATCGGCCTGGCCATGGCCGAGGCCCTGGCCGTGGCCGGTGCCGACGTCGTCGGCGTCTCCGCCGAGTTGGAACCGGCCGGAAGCGAGGTGGAACACCGGGTACGGGCGGCCGGCCGCCGGTTCACCGCGCTGCGGGCCGACCTCGCCGACCGGGCCGCCGTGCACCGGTTGGCCCGGGACCTCACCGCGCTCGGGCCGATCGACATCCTGGTGAACAACGGCGGCACGATCGCCCGTACCCCGGCCGCCGAGCACCCGGACGAGATGTGGGACCACGTCATCGAGGTGAACCTGAGCAGCCAGTTCGTGCTGAGCCGGGAGATCGGCCGGACGATGGTCGAACGCGGTCGAGGGAAAATCATCTTCACCGCGTCGCTACTGAGTTTCCAGGGCGGTGTCACCGTCCCCGGTTACGCCGCGTCGAAGGCCGGCGTGGCCGGCCTGACCAAGGCACTGGCGAACGAGTGGGCGTCCCGTGGGGTGAACGTCAACGCCATCGCACCCGGTTACATCGCCACCGACAACACCCGGGCGTTGCGTGACGACCCCGATCGCGACCGGGCCATCCTCGCCCGTATCCCGGCGGGCCGGTGGGGCCGCGCCGACGACCTCGGCGGCGCCACGGTGTTCCTGGCGTCGGCGGCGTCGGACTACGTCAACGGGATCGTGCTGCCCGTCGACGGCGGCTGGCTGGGCCGATGACGGACGCCCTGGGCGACCGACCTCCCGGTCGGGACCGGTGCCGTCTTCCCGGACACCGGTCCCGACCGGACCGTCACCGGCTGCCCGGGGCAGCCGCGGTCGGCGTCACGCCAGGGTGAACCGCCACTGCTGGTTGGTGCTGTTCTGGCAGTTCCACTGCAACAGCCGGGCGCCGTCGGCGGTGGCGGCGCCGTCGACGTCCACGCAGTGCCCGCTGAGCACGCTTTTCACCGTGTACACCCCGGAGGTGCCGGTCGGGGTGGCGGTGAACTTCTGCTGGCTGCCGTTGTTGCAGGTGGCCTGCTGGAGGAAGGCCCCCGGCGCGGTGGAGCCACCGGTCACCTCGACGCACTTGCCGCTGTGCACCGCCTTCAGATAGACCGCGCCGCCACCGGCGTCGACGGCCTGCCATTTCTGGTTGTTGCCGCCGGTGGCTGCCCACTGGTGGAGCTGGGCGCCGTCGGCGGTGGAGACGCCGCTGACGTCCATCAGCTTTCCGCTGTGCTGCGCGGTGAGCGTCCAGGTCCGGCCCGCTATGCCGCCGTCGGCGTTCGGTACGCCGACGCCGTTGCCGCCGAAGGTGTGCGAGTCGAGATCGAACCAGTTGTTCGCGCTGCCCTTGAAGACCAGGTAGAGGGTGTGGGTTCCGGCGAGCGCGCCGACGTTCACCGGCGGGGTGGACTGGTAGTTGTCCCAGCCGCCCGTGCTGGGCACCGGGGTGGTGGCCAGCAGCGTGCCGGTCGGCGAGTCGGCGCGCAGCTCGATGGTGCCACCGCCGGACGGCGACGACAGCCGGTAGCTGACGCTGGTGATGCCGGACAGGCTCATCGGGGTGAAGGCGATCCAGTCGTTGTTGGAGATGTCCCCGACCCGTCTGCCACTCTCCGCGCCGGCCTGGTCGACGACCCGGGTACCGGACTGGCTGCTGTAGTACTCGGCCTGCTTGTGCCTGGGCTGGAGGATCGCCTGCGCGCGGCCGGTGAGCGGGGCCGCTCCGCCGGCGCCGCCGTTGTCGGTGTAGTGCGCGTTGAGCACGTAGAACAGGTTGGCGCCGTCCGGGTGTCCGCCGAGCAGGTCGGTGGAGATCGTGCCGGAGCAGCCGGGGTAGTCGGTGGTCTCGTGCGCGTGGTCGTCGTGCCCGAGGGCCGGGTTGAGGACCACCCTGGTGCAGTCGACCGCCGCGCCGCCCGGGTCGGAGACGCTGATCTGGTACGAGACCTTGTCACCGAAGGTGAGCATGCCGCCGTTGGGCGGAGTCGTGATGGTGACCACCGGGGCGGTGTTGCCGACGGTGATTCCGACGTTGCCGAAGCTGCTCTTGCCGGAGCTGTCGGTGACCTTCAACTGCGCCGTGTAGTTGCCGTTGCCGGTGTAGACGTGCGACGGGTTGGCGGCGGTCGAGCTGCTGCCGTCACCGAACGTCCACTGGTAGCTCAGCGTGTCGCCGGGATCGGGGTCGGTTGTACCGGCGCTGCTGAACTGGACGGTGAGCGGCGCGTTGCCGCTGGTGGGCGTACCGGTCGCCTTGACGATCGGCGAGCGCCCGCCCTGGATGTAGTCGATCCGGTAGAGCCCGGAGTCGCTGTTCCCGCCACCGAAGTTGGTGCCCCACTCCAACAGGTAGAGCGAGCCGTCCCGGCCGAACTCCAGGTCCATCGGCTTGTTGAAGTTGCCGGCCGGCAGGAACGGGTTGGTCCGGGTGACCGTGGTGGCCGAGTCGAAGTGGACCTCCTTGACGTAGTTGCGGGACCACTCGTAGAAGAAGTGCACCCCGTCGTAGTACGGCGGGAACTTCGTCGCGGAGGGGTTCGCCGGGTCGTACCGGTAGACCGGCCCGCCCATCGGCGCCGAGCCGCCGGAGCCGAGTTCCGGGAAGGTCGGCGAGGTGCCGTAGCCGTACCAGATCTGGGGTGCGACGACCGGCCGGAGGCTGGTCAGGCCGGTGTTGTTGGGCGAGTTGTTGACCGGCGCGGCACAGTTGAACTTCGCGCCGACCGCACCCGTGTCCGGGTTGTACGGCGCGTACGGCTGGTTGTCGCCGTGGCAGAACGGCCAGCCGTAGTTGCCCGGGGACTTGATCACGTTGAGTTCGACGAGTCCCTCCGGGCCGCGGTTGGTGGTCGGCGGATTCCGGTCGGGCCCGTAGTCGGCCAGGTAGACCCAGCCGTTGGCCGGGTCGATCGAGAAGCGGAACGGGTTGCGGAAGCCCATCGCGTAGATCTCGGGCCGGGTCTGCGCGGTCCCCTGCGGGTAGAGGTTGCCGGTCGGCACGGTGTAGCCGCCGCTGGCCGAAGGGCGGATGCGCAGCAGCTTCCCGCGCAGGTCGTTGGTGTTGCCGGCGGTTCGGGCGGCGTCGAGGTTGGCCTTGCCGGACCGCCAGTCCAGCGGGGCGTAGCCCTGCCAGTTGGGGTCGAGGTTCGGCGGCGTGTCGTCGCCGGTGCCGATGTAGAGGTTCCCGTCCGGGCCGAACTCGATGTACCCGCCGGTGTGGCCGGGCTCGGGGAACGTACGGTCCCGGTACGCGGGGATGTCGATGATCCGGACCTCGCTGGAGAGGTTCAGCGTGTCACCGCTGAGGGTGTACCGGGAGACCCGGTTGACGTCGGTCGTGCTGCCCGCCGGCGAGTGGTACAGGTACACGTGGCCGTTGCTGGCGAAGTTCGGGTCCAGCGCCATCCCGGTGAGGCCGTCCTCGCCGCCGGTGTAGACGCTGAGCGTGCCGGCGGTGACGGTGGTGTTGGTCGACGGCTTGAAGACCTTCAGTTGGCCGCCCCGCTGGACGTAGAGCACCCGACCGTCGGGTGCCACCGCCAGCGCCATTGGGTCGACGGTGTTGTCGTCGAGGGTGCGCTTCTCGAAGTTGCCCCAGACGGTGCCGCCGCAGTCGCCGGGCTCGTTGCCGGCGGCCCACCGGACGCCGCCGAGGACGTGGTTGCGGAAGTTGGTCTCGCTGTAGGACTCGGCGGCGTGCCCCATCGCGGTCGCCCAGACCCGGCCGCCGCTGACGTTGCGGCACCAGGAGATCGGATGGTCCGGGCCCATCGCCCGGGAGCCCGGGTTGTACGTGCGCTCGTCGGCGGTCACCAGGACGTGTACGTCGCCGCGCGGGTTCTTGTCGAAGTTGTACCACTCCTCGCTGCGGTTCCACCGGTCCGGAAGGCTGGCCGTCGAGGGATGCTTCCTGTCGGCCACGATGGCGGTGCCGGGCAGCACCCCGGGGGAGTGCTCCGGCATGTGCGCACCGGCGTTCACGGTCTGGTCCCACCACGGGTACTCGCCCTCGATGCCCATGTCCGTGGCGTTGTGTACGGCGACGATGCCCTTGCCACCGGCGACGAAGCCCTCCACCGCCTGGCGCTGGGCCGCCGAGGTCCACACCATGCCCGAGGTCTGGAACATGATGAGGACATCGAAGGTCGCGAGGTTGGCCGGGGTGAAGACGTTCGCGTCCTCGCTGTGCACCAGCTCGAAGTTGTTCGCCGCCGCCTGTTGCTGGAACATCGAGATCCCGGCGGGGATCGAGTCGTGCCGGTAGCCGGTGGTCTTGGTGAAGAGCAGGGCGCGGAAGGCGGGTGCCGCCGACGCCGGTGGTACGAGCGCGAGCGACAGTAACAGGCCGGCGAGCAGTCCGATGATCAGTGTGTTGCGGCGCATGCCGTCTCCTAGTTCGGGCGGGCAACGGGATTGCGGCCACGGGCCCGCGGCGCGCCAGGTTGTGCCTGGGCACGCCTGCGGGCGCGAGTGCCGGTCGCGTCGTGCCGTTCGCCGCAACGGCAGTCAGCCCCGTAGGACGTCACAGACCGTGACGTAGGTGTGCTCCTCGTCCCATGGCCTGCTGGGTGTCGGGATGGGCTTCGCATCAAAGACCATCGATGGCTGCGCTTGCGTTTCACGTCGACCCGAGGTGTGGGCGGCCATGTCTGGCCCCTCGGTCCGGCGCCGCTGCCGATCGAGTGGCGGGCCCGGTAGTCGCCTCAAGTCGAGGATTGCGGAGCCGCATCCAAACATCTATCTTCATACGTGTGATGTTTCGCTCGTGTCAAGCGAATGTTTGTGACGGAAGAACGTAAGCCTCCGCGTTGCGCCCGAAAGTTCGTCGCTGCCCGAACAGAACGAAACCGGGCCCGGCGAAGAACCCCTCGCTGACTACTACCTGTAAGGGCTTCCGCGATGTCAGATCCACGAACGGCGCCGCTGCTCGCCCTGCGGGGCATCGGAAAGTCCTTCCTCGGGGTACGCGTCCTCGACGGTGTCGACCTCGACGTCGGGCCGGGCGAGGTGCACGCCGTCGTCGGTGAGAACGGTGCCGGGAAGTCCACCCTCATGAAGATCGTCTCGGGCGGACACGGCCCGGACGAGGGCACCATCGAATTCGCGGGTGAACCCCGCGCGTTCCGCGGTCCGCGCGACGCGCAGCGGGCCGGCATCGGCATCATCCACCAGGAGTTCAACCTGCTGCCGGAGCGCACCGTCGCGGAGAACGTGTACCTGGGCCATGAACCGGTACGCCGAGGGCTCGTCGACCGCCGGGAGATGCTCGGCCGCACCGGCCGACTGCTCGGCTCGATCGGGGAGACCGCCCTGCCGCCCGACGCCCGGGTGGGACATCTCGGCGTCGCGCAGCAACAGGTCGTCGAGATCGCCAAGGCGCTGGCCCTCGACGCGCGGCTGCTCATCATGGACGAGCCCACCGCGGCGCTGGCCGACCACGAGGTCGAGTTGCTGTACGGCCTGGTACGCCGGCTCCAGGAGCGGGGCATCGGCCTGCTGTACGTCTCGCACCGGCTCGCCGAGGTCTTCGACCTGTCCGGCCGGATCACGGTCCTGAAGGACGGCCGCCGGGTGACCACCGTGGACACCGTGGACACCACCGCCGACGAACTGGTGCGACACATGGTCGGCCGGGAACTGTCCAGCTACTACCCGGACCGGGCCGGTCCCGAGGACCGCGGTCCGGTCCGGCTCACCGTCCGCGGCGGGGGAAACCGGAAGCTGCGCGGGGTGGACCTGGAACTGCACGCGGGTGAGGTGCTCGGCGTCGGTGGCCTCCAGGGTGCCGGGCGGTCCGCGTTGGCCCGTGCGCTCTTCGGAGCGGCCCCGTTCACGACCGGCAAGGTCACGCTCGACGGCACGCCGATCCGGCTGCGCTCGCCGCGCGCCGCGATGCGGGCCGGCGTCGCCTACGTCACCGAGGACCGCAAGGGCGAAGGCATCGTCGCCCGGCAGTCCGTACTGGACAACGCGCTGCTCGCCAGCCGAGCCGTCTTCGCGGCCCGGTCCGGCCGCGCCGCCCGTACCGTGCGGGTCCGCGAACTGCTCGCCGCGGTCGACGTCCGGGCCGCCGCCGACGACCAGGAGATCCGCTTCCTCTCCGGCGGCAACCAGCAGAAGGTGGTGCTGGCCCGGTGGCTCGCGGTCAACCCGCGGATCCTGCTCTTCGACGAGCCGACCCGGGGCATCGACGTGGGAGCGAAGGCGGCGATCCACGATCTCGTCCGCCGCCTCGCCCGTGACGGTGCGGCGGTTCTGATGATCTCGTCCGACCTGCCGGAGCTGCTGGGCATGAGTGACCGGATCGTCGTCATGCGCGACGGCCGGATCGCGGGCGAGTTGCCCGCCGACGCGACCGAGGAGGACGTCATCGCCCTGGCACTCGGGACCGTACCGGAGGCGGTCCGGTGAGGGTGAGGAGTGAGCCGGTTTTGCGAGCCCCGCAGTCGCGAACAGAGGCGGTCCGGTGAGTGGTCTTTCACTCGTGCCGGCCCGACGGCCCGTACCGGGCGTCTTCGTGGCCCTGACCCTCGTCCTCGCGATCGGGTGGTTGGTCGTGACCATCGACGGCGGCCAACTGTTCAACCAGTCGACGACGGTGAGCCTGCTGCACGTCGCCGCCGGGCTGGGGCTCGTCGCCGTGGGTCAGACCCTGGTCATCCTCGGCGGCTCGCTCGACCTGTCGGTGGCGTACGTGATCAGCCTCAGTACCCTGGTCGCGGCCGAGGCGATGGAGGGCCGCGACGGCGCGCTGCTGCCGGCGGTCGGCCTGGCGCTCACCGTGAGCGCCGGCGTCGGGCTGCTCAACGGGCTGCTCGTCACCAAACTACGGATCAACGCGTTCATCGCGACCCTCGGCGTCGGGCTGCTGCTCAAGGGGTACCTCGACAACGGTTACGACGGCCCCGCCGGCAGCACCGCACCCGCGCTGGTGCGGAGCCTCGGATACCAGCGCATCGGTCCGGTACCGCTGTCCTTCCTGCTGCTGGTCGCCGTGACCGGGGTGGCCTGGTTCGCGCTCTCGCGGACCAGGTTCGGCCACCACCTCGTCGCGGTCGGCGGTGACCCGGAGGTCGCCCGGCTCTCCGGCGTCCGCACCGACCGGGTTCTCGTCACCGCGCACGTGCTCTGCGGGCTCTGCGCCGGGCTCGCCGGCATCTACCTCGCCAGCCGGCTCGGTTCGGGGGCGCCCCGGGTCGGCACCGAGGGTCTCTACGACCTGGAGTCGATCGCCGCGGTGGTGATCGGTGGCACCGCCCTCGCCGGCGGACGCGGCGGTGTCGTCGGCACCCTCGGCGGGGTGCTGCTGCTCGCCAGCATCGACGCCATCTTCAACCAGCTCGAGGTGGACGCCTTCTTCAAGCAGGTGATCCGGGGCGCCGTCATCATCGCCGCGGTCGCCGTCTACGCACGCCGGGCGCTGCGGAAGGCGGACTCCTAGCCATGCAGACCGTCCAACGCCCTCCGCTCCCGCTGCGCGTCCTGCGGTTCCGCGCCGGTGGTGTCCTGCCGATCCTCGTGATCCTCGCGGTGCTGCTGGTGCTCGTCGCCGTCCGGCAGCCCGACTTCCTCGCGCCGCCGTCGCTGATGTCGTTCCTCGGCCGCTCGGCGCCGGTCATCCTGCTCGCCGCCGGCCAGTACTTCGTGATCGTCTCCGGCGAGTTCGACCTCTCCGTCGGTTCCCTGGTCACCGCCCAGGTCGTCGTCGCCGCCCGGCTCATCGACAGCGATCCGTCCCGAACCTGGCCGGTGGTACTGGTGCTGCTCGCCGGAGGGGCGCTCGTCGGGCTGGTCAACGGTCTGGTCACGACCCGGCTGCGGGTGCCCTCGTTCATCACCACCCTGGGGATGTTCCTGATCCTCGTCGGCGCGGTGTACCTATGGTCCGACGGCGCGCCCAAGGGCGGGCTCTCCGAGGAGTTCCGCCAGTTCGGCCGGCGCGCGTTCGAGGACGTGCCGCTGCTCGGTCGTCTCCCGTACGCCCTGGTGGTGCTGTTGGTTCTCGCGGCGTTGGCCGTGCTGCTGATGCGTTCCGACTTCGGTCGCACGCTGGTCGCCGTCGGCGACAACCCGCGCACGGCCGAGCTGAGCGGGGTACGGGTCTGGCGTACCCGGACCGGCGCGTTCATCCTCAGCGGACTCGCGGCGGCGGTCGCGGCGATCCTGCTCGGCGGCTACAGCGGCGTCTCGTTCCAGGCCGGCGCGGGTCTGGAGTTCGGGGCGATCACCGCGGTCGTTCTCGGCGGCGTCGCGCTGGGCGGCGGTCGCGGTTCGGTGGTCGGCGCGATGCTCGGCGCGTTGACCCTGGAGCTGCTCTTCGCCCTCATGAACTTCTACGGCGTCTCCGGCGCCCTCAGATCGACTGTCCAGGGCGCGATCATCCTGTGCGCCGTGGCGGTCTCGGCTCTGCGTTTCTCATCCAGATAAGGGGATTCATAGTGAGACGTCGCATGGCGGCCCTGGCCGCGGTCACCCTGCTGTCGCTCGTCGGCTGCGCCACCGACGAGCCGGCCGCGACCCCGTCGGGTACCTCCACCGGGGCCGCGGGGGCGGGCACGGGGGAGCAGTCGAAGTTTTTCGTGCAGGCCGACTACGACAACGAACTCTCGCTGCTCGCCGCCACTGCGACCGGGCCGGCCGACAAGCCGTGGGAGCAGGCGCTCAACCCGACGATGGTGGAGACCGCGAAGTTCAGGAAGACCGGCCCGTACAAGATCTGCTTCTCCAACGCCGCCCTGAACAACCCGTGGCGGCAGGTCGGGTTCAAGGTCATGCAGGCCGAGGTCGAGGCGCAACGGAGCCGGATCAAGGAGTTCGTCCACGTCGACGCCGAGGGCAAGGACCAGAAGCAGATCGCGGACATCAACGACCTGCTCGGCAAGAGCTGCGATGCGCTCATCGTCTCGCCGAACACCACCGCCACGCTCACCCCGGCGGTCGAGGCGGCCTGCCGGGCCGGCCTGCCCGTCGTCGTCTTCGACCGTGGCGTGGACACGAAGTGCCCGGTGACCTTCATCAACCCCATCGGTGGGTACGGGTTCGGCCACGTCGGGGCCGAGTTCGTCAGCCAGCGGATGAAGCCCGGCGGCAAGCTGCTCGCCCTGCGGATCCTGCCCGGTGTCGACGTGCTGGAGACCCGCTGGTCCGCCGCGAAGGTCGCCTTCGACAGGGCGAAGGTCGACGTCGTCGGCGTCGAGTTCACCGACGGCGACCCGGCCAAGACCAAGAAGATCGTCGACGACTACCTCCAGCGGCACGGCACGATCGACGGCGTCTGGATGGACGCCGGTGCGGTCGCGGTGGCGGCAGTCGAGGCGTTCCAGGACGCGGGCAAGCCGGTGCCGCCGATCAACGGCGAGGACCAGCTCGACTTCCTGAAGATCTGGAAGGACCGGAACCTCACCGCGATCGCGCCGACCTACCCGACCTACCAGTGGCGTACGCCGATCATCGCCGCGCTGCGGATCCTCGACGGCCAGCAGGTCGCCAACCCGTGGAAGCTGCCACAGCCGACGATCACCCGGGATAACCTGGACAGCTACCTCGACCCGGACATGCCGCCGCTGCACTACGCCATGTGTGGCTGCACCGACCTGCCCGGCTATCCGCAGCGCTGGAAGTAGCCGACGTTGCGCACCATCGGTGTCAATCCCTGGGTCTGGGCCTCCCCGGTCGACGACGAGGCGCTGGCCGAGCTGCTCCCACGGATCGCCGCCTTCGGCTTCGACGCGGTCGAGTTGCCGATCGAGCAACCCGGCGACTGGGATCCGGTCCGCACCCGGGACCTGCTGGCGGCACACGGACTGACCGCGGCCGGCGTCTGCGCGGTCACCCCACCCGGGCGTGACCTCGTGGAGGCCGCCCCGGCCGTCGTCGAGGAGACCGTGGCGTACCTGAAAGGCTGTGTGGACAGCGCGGCGGTGGTAGGCGCGCCGTGCGTCGGGGGTCCGGTCTATGCCGCCGTGGGCCGGACGTGGCGGATGACCGGGACGGCCCGCGCGGCATGTTACGCGGACTTCCGGCGGGCGCTGGCGCCGGTCGCCGACCACGCCGGGGAGCGGGGCGTCTCCATCGGCGTGGAGCCGCTCAACCGCTACGAGACGAGTGTCGCCAACACCGTCGAGCAGACGCTGGAGTTGCTCGACGGCCTGCCGCCGAACGTCGGCATCATGATCGACACCTACCACATGAACATCGAGGAGGCCGACCCGTACTCCGCGCTCGCCCTGGCCGGGCCGTACATCAAGCATGTCCAGGTCAGCGGCACCAACCGGGGTGCTCCCGGTGCGGACCATTTCGACTGGCCCCGCTTCTTCGCCGCGTTGGACGCCACCGGTTACCGGGGCGCGGTCTGCATCGAGTCGTTCACCGCCGAGAACGAGACCATCGCCACCGCCGCGTCGATCTGGCGTCCGCTCGCCCCGTCGCAGGATCGGCTCGCCCAGGACGGACTGGCCTATCTCCGGCGGATCCTCCGCTGAGGCGCCGGCTCCTGTGTTCGTCGATCCGACCGTGCTCGGCAGGGTCCGGCGTACGTCCATCGGGGACAACCGCTCCCGGGCGGTCGATCGATCCTTGCAAATACATCATTCGTATGATGAACTCTTCGTAGTCGAGTCATCGGCGCCGCCGCCGCAGCGCCGCGTTTCGTTCCGGCGGGCTCCCAGGGCGCGCCCGCTGCCGGCCCACGCTCAGCGCCGGCAACCGCGCGGCGTCGACCGGTCGCACCTGGATCGTCGGCCACACCACACCACCCCCATCCAGGCAAGGAGACCCCCGTGTCCGTACCCCCAGTTCCCGCTGCCCGGCGGCGGGTGCTGCTCGGAGCCGCCGCGGCGGCGTTGACCACCGTGGCCACCGCGGCAGTGGTGGCCACCTCGACCGCCCCGGCGTACGCGGCGACCACCACCCTCTACGCCGCCCCCTCGGGCAGTGGCACCGCGTGCACCGCCGCCGCGCCGTGTTCGGTGACCGGCGCGCAGACCGCGGTCCGCTCCCGCGCCGGCTCGATGTCCGGCGACATCGTCGTCCAGTTGGCCGACGGGGTCTACCGGCTCACCTCCCCGCTCCGGCTCACGGCCGCCGACTCCGGCACGAACGGCTACCGGGTGATGTGGCAGGCCGCCCCGTCGGCCCGTCCGGTGCTCAGCGGCGCCCGGGCCGTCACCGGCTGGTCCCTCGTCGACTCCGGCAGGAACATCTGGCGGGCCAACGTCGGCGCCGGGCTCGACAGCCGGCAGCTCTACGTCGACGGCGCCATCGCCACCCGGGCCCGCACCCAGGTCAACCGGGCCGACTTCACCGCGGACAGCACCGGGATGAGGTTCACCAACAGCGCCCTGGGCTACCTGAACAACCTGGCCAACGAGAGCCGGATCCAGATGGAGAGCGTGGGCTCGTTCACCGACCGGTACGTCTCGGTGCAGAGCATCAACGGCAACCTGATCACGATGCAGCAGCCCGGTTGGAGCAACAACAACTTCGGGTACGACACCTTCACCAGCCCGCACCGGGCAGGTCCGCTCTACCTCAGCAACGCGTACGAGTTCCTCGACGCTCCGGGGGAGTGGTATCTCGACCCGTCGACCGGCGCCCTGTCCTACATCCCGCTCGGCGGCCAGAACCTGGGCAACGTCAGTGTGGAACTGCCGGTACTCCAGTCCCTGGTGAACCTCGGCGGCAGCTACGACGCACCCGCGCACCACCTCACCTTCAGCGGGATCACCTTCACCGGCACCAGCTGGCTCGGGCCCAGCGGCAACCAGGGCTATCCGGACCAGCAGACCGGTGCCTACATCGCGGGCAACTGGAGCTGGCCCGGCTTCACCTCCTGCCACAACGGCTGCCCGCAGTTCGAGGCCGCCCGACCGAACTGGCTCCAGTCGCCCGCCGCCGTGCAGATCTCCGCCGCCAACAACGTCACCTTCACCGACTCGCGGTTCGTCAACCTGGGGCAGACGGCGATCGGCATCGGCAACGACGTCAGCGCCCACGCCAGCGGGGTCGGCCTGGGCGCCAGCAACATCACCATCACCAGGTCCGAGATCGCCCGCAACTCGGCCGGCGGCATCGTCGTCGGCGGCGTGCGCGCGGACGCGCACCATCCCAGCGACCAGCGGATGGTCAACCGGGACATCACCATCAGCAACAACCGGTTGCACGACCTCGGTGTGGAGCACCGGGGCATCGTGTCGGTGCTGACCACCTACGTCACCAACGCCACGGTCTCGTACAACGAGGTCTACAACATGCCGTACACCGGGATGTCGATGGGGTACGGGTGGGGTGCCAACGACGCCGGTGGGAGCAACCACTACGCCGACCGGGGGCTGTACAACTACCAGCCGCGGTACTCGACGCCGACGACCGCGTCGAACAACCGGCTCGTCGGCAACTACGTGCACGACGTGATGCAGCAGATGAACGACGGCGGATGCGTCTACACGCTGTCGGCGAACCAGGGCGGGTTGATCAGCGACAACTACTGCCTGCGGACCAACGGCTACTTCGGGATCTACTTCGACGAGGGCTCACGGTACTGGACCGCCCGGAACAACGTCCTCGCGAACACCGGCACCTGGGCCACCGCGAACTACTGGTTCGCCGAGAACATGGGCAACTTCACCGTCACCAACAACTGGTCGACCAATGGCAGCACCAACGTCACCAACGGCGACCGGGGCAACGTCGTCTCCGGCAACGTCACGGTGACGGGCGGCAACTGGCCCGCGGGCGCCCAGGCCGTGATGGCGGCCGCCGGGCCGCAGAGCGGCGGTGGCCAGCAGAACGTGCAGATCGTCGGGGGCCAGTCCGGCCGCTGCCTCGAGATCGGCGGGTCGGTCACCACCAACGGCACCCAGGCGCAGCTCTGGGACTGCTCCGGCGGGACGAACCAGCGGTGGACGTACACCTCGGGACGGCAACTGACCGTCTACGGCGACAAGTGCCTCGACGCCTCCGGCCAGAGTGCCACCAACGGCACCCTGGCGATCATCTGGGACTGCAACGGCCAGGCCAACCAGCAGTGGAACGTCAACGCGAACGGCACCATCACCGGCGTGCAGTCCGGGCTGTGCCTCGACGTGAGCGGCCAGGGCACCGCGAACGGCACGAAGGTCCACCTCTGGGCCTGCCACGGTGGCACCAACCAGCAGTGGAACGTGACCAGCTGACCTCGGGGGGTGGGAGGGGCCGGGCCGGATCGGTCCGCCAACCGGACCGATCCGGTGGCCCGAGTGGGTGTGCAGTTCGGGACCATCCGTCGCCGGTTTCCATAACAGAAAGCTGCCGTGGTTCTGTGCCTCGGCTATTTCGTGCCGCCTCGAAAAGTGTTATCGACTGCGTTCGTCGAAAGTCAGCAGGGCGGAGTGCGTCCTGCTCGTCGGATTTCGTGTAGGTGTCCGCGCCGACACCCCTTGAAGGCACCGAAACGATCTGGCAATCTCCATATGTCGATGTTAGCGTTCTCCTAGGCTATGGGATCACGATCCTGGACTAGGTACTGCTCAGGTGTTAGCGCTCACAGAGCGGCGCCCAAGTCCACGTGAAGGGCCGACGGGGGTGCGCCTTCATTCATAGGGCAGAGGACTCTGCCCGATCAGTGTCGAGAGGTTATTGACCCATGAACGAGCGCGAATACCCAAGCAGACCTCCCCGGCGTCGGTGGTGGAGCAGAACGGTCCTGGCGCTGCTGGCGACCGGGCTGCTCGGGGCCGGCATGGCGGTCCAGGCCGCCAGTCCCGCCAGCGCCGGCACCACGTTGGGTGCCTCGGCGGCGGAGAAGGGCCGCTACTTCGGCGCCGCCGTCGCGGCAGGCAGGATGGGCGACAACACGTACATGACGATCCTGAACCGCGAGTTCAACAGCGTCACCGCCGAGAACGAGATGAAGTGGGACGCGACCGAGCCGCAGCAGGGCCGGTTCAGCTACACGAACGCGGACCGAATCGTCAACCACGCCCGGTCGCGGGGCATGTCCGTGCGGGGGCACACCCTGTTGTGGCACGCGCAGCAACCGGGTTGGGCGCAGGGCATGTCCGGCGGCGCGCTGCGCAACGCGGCGATCAACCATGTCACCCAGGTCGCCAGCTACTACCGGGGGAAGATCCACACCTGGGACGTGGTGAACGAGGCGTTCGCCGACGGCGGCGGTGGCGGGCGGCGAGACTCGAACCTGCAACGTACCGGCAACGACTGGATCGAGGCCGCCTTCCGGGCCGCCGACGCCGCCGACCCGGGCGCCAAACTCTGCTACAACGACTACAACACCGACGGGATCAACGCGAAGTCGACCGGCATCTACAACATGGTGCGCGACTTCAAGGCGCGCGGTGTACCGATCGACTGCGTCGGGTTCCAGTCGCACCTGAGCAACTCGGTGCCCGGTGACTACCAGGCCAACCTGCAACGCTTCGCCGACCTCGGGGTCGACGTGCAGATCACCGAGCTGGACATCTCCGGCTCCAACCAGGCGAGCGTCTACGGCACCGTCACCCGCGCCTGCCTCGCCGTCGCCCGCTGCACCGGCATCACGGTCTGGGGCATCCGCGACACCGACTCCTGGCGTACCGGGCAGAACCCGCTGCTCTTCGACGGCAACGGCAACAAGAAGCCCGCCTACGACGCGGTGCTCACCGCCCTCAACAGCGGCAGCGTCCCCAACCCGGGGCAGGTCGACACGACGGCATGGTACGTGCTGGTCAACCGCAACAGCGGCAGGGCACTGGACGTGTACAACTCGGCAACCAACGACGGGGCGCGGATCACCCAGTGGGCGCGTAACGACGGCGCGTGGCAGCAGTGGCAGTTCGTGGACTCCGGTGGCGGCTACTACCGGCTGAGGTCCCGGCACTCGGGCAAGGTGCTCGACGTCGCCAACGCGTCCACCGCGGATGGTGCCGCGGTGGTGCAGTGGACCGACCACAACGGGACGAACCAGCAGTTCCGGCCCGCCGACTCGGGGGGCGGCTACACCCGCCTGATCAACCGCAACAGCGGCAAGGCCCTGGAGGTGCAGGGCGCGGATGTCAACGACGGCGGAAACGTCGTGCAGTACACCGACTGGAGCGGCAACAACCAGCAATGGCAACTCGTACGCGTCGGATAGGCGGCCCGGCCAGGAGAGCACCTGGCCGGAAAGCCTCACAGCCCGTACGGCAACTCCGGTAGCCGACCTGCACCGGGCAGAGCCGGGGCGCGGTCTCCAGGCACGGCCGGCAGCGGCATCAACGCCGACATGTCGCTGCCGGCCGTGTCCTGGGAGGGCCGGCGCGGAGAGGGCAAACTCCGCGCCGGCCCGGCCGGCTACCACCTCATACGAACCGATTGTTCTCAATGCGATCGTCAGCCCGAGGAGATGAGAATGAGGTCGGAAACTTCTATCCGTGCGGCGGGTAGACGCGGCATGGCCCTGATGTCCGCGCTGCTGTGTCTCGCGGTGCTGCTGCCGGGGACGGCCCGGGCGGACAACCCCATCGTGCAGACCATCTACACGGCCGATCCGGCCCCGCTGGTCCACGACGGCCGGGTGTACCTCTACACCGGTCACGACGAGGACGGCTCGACCTACTTCACGATGCGCGAGTGGCGAGTCTGGTCGTCGGCCGACATGGTGAACTGGACCGACCACGGCTCTCCGATGAGCCTGGCCACCTTCAGCTGGGCCAGCGCCGACGCGTGGGCCGGCCACACCATCCACCGCAACGGCAAGTTCTACTGGTACGTGCCGGTCGTGAACCGGGCAACCGGCCGGATGGCCATCGGGGTCGGTGTGTCGGAGAGCCCTACCGGGCCGTTCCGGGACGCGCTCGGCCGTCCACTCGTGGAGAACGGTGAGATCGACCCGGCCGCCTTCATCGACGACAACGGGCAGGCGTACCTGTACTGGGGCAACCCGAACCTGTGGTACGTGCGGCTGAACGCCGACATGATCTCGTTCTCGGGCGGCGCGACGCAGATCCCGCTGACCGCGGCGGGGTTCGGCGCCCGTAGTGGGAACGCGAGTCGCCCGACCCTCTACGAAGAGGCACCCTGGGTCTACAAGCGGAACGGGCTGTACTACAACGTCTTCGCGGCGGAGTGCTGCTCGGAGTTCATCGGCTACTCGACGGCCCCCGGGCCGACCGGGCCGTGGACCTACCGTGGGACGGTCATGCCGCGGCAGGGCGGCAGTTTCACCAACCACGCCGGAGTCATCGACTTCAACGGCGGCTCGTACTTCTTCTACCACAACGGTGCCCTGCCCGGCGGTGGCGGCTTCACCCGATCGGTGGCAGTGGAGAAATTCAACTACAACGCCGACGGGACGATCCCGACCATCAACATGACCACGACGGGCGCACCCCAGATCGGCACCCTGAACCCCTACGTCCGGCAGGAGGCCGAGACGATCGCCTGGGAGACCGGTGTGGAAACCGAGCCGGCCAGCGGCGGGGGCATGAACGTCGGCTGGATCGAGAACGGGGACTGGATCAAGGTCAAGGGCGTGGCCTTCGGCGCCGGTGCCGGTTCCCTCAGCGCCAGAGTGGCCTCGGGAACCAGCGGTGGCCGCATCGAGCTGCGCCTGGGTGGCACCAACGGCACCCTCGTGGGTACCTGCACCGTGCCCGGCACCGGGGGCTGGCAGACCTGGACGACCGTCAGCTGCCCGACGAACGGCGCGACCGGCACCCACGACCTGTACCTGCGGTTCGCCGGTGGCAGCGGCTACCTGTTCAACGTCGACTGGTGGCAGTTCCAACCGCGGTAGTGGATTTCCGCCGACCACGGCGGTACGGGCCACAACGCCACCCGTGAACACCACCGACGCACCGTCGACCTCCAGGGCCGGCCGTCGCGGTCACGTCGTTGACGTGCCGACGGCGGCCGGCACCGCAGTCCGGGGCGTCACGAGGGCGTACCCGGGAGGGTGCCGTGCCGGGGCCCGTCGCCGCCACCGGACCGGCCCGCTGGCGCTGGTCAGCCTTTGAACGCACCTTCCATGATGCCCTGCACCAGGCGCCGCCCGACGAAGACGAAGAGCACCAGCAGCGGCAGCGTGGCCAGGAACGAACCGGACATCGCTAGGCCGAGGTCGATGTCCCGGCTGTTCTGCAACGCCTTGATGGCGATCTGCACGGTGTACTTCTCCGGTGACTTCAGCACGATGAACGGCCACAGGAAGTCGTTCCAGGCGTTGACGAAGCCGAACAGTCCCAGCACCAGTGCTGCCGGGCGGACCAGCGGGAAGGCGATCCGCCAGAAGATCTGCCAGGTCGTCGCGCCGTCCACCCGGGCGGCGTGCAGCAACTCGTCGTCGAGGGTGCCGACCATGTGCTGACGCATCCAGAAGATGCCGAACGCGCTCACCAGTCCGGGAATGATCAGGGCTTGCAGGGTGTCCACCCAGTTCAGCTTCGACATGATCAGGTACTGCGGGATGACGGACAACTGGGCCGGCACGGTCATGGTCAACACGACGATCAGGAACAGCGTGTTGCGGCCCCGGAAGTGCAGCTTGGCGAAGGCGAAGCCGGCCAGCGCGCAGAGCACCGCCTGGCCCACCCCGATCGAGGTGGAGACGACGACGCTGTTCACCAGCGCCTGCACGAACGGCACGATCTCGAAGACCAGGTTCGCCAGATAGAAGAAGTTGTCGCCCGGCACGACCCGCGGCGGCAGGTTGTACGCGGTGGCCGAGTCCGTGGTGGCCACCACGAACATCCAGTACAGCGGGAAGAGGCTGACGAACACCATGGCGCCGAGCAGCGTGTACACCCCGAGCGAGATCCGGGTGGCACCGCGTTGGCGGCGGGGCGCCCGCCCGGTGCTGGTCGGCGAGCCGGTGCTGGTCGGAGAGGTGGGGTTCATGGGCGCTCCGGGCGGACGCGGGTGACCAGCAGGTAGTTGATCGTGGAGAAGAGCACGACCAACACGAAGAGCGCCACGGCGATGGCGGCGCCGTAGCCGAAGTGGAACCGGCCGAAGCCCTGCTCGTAGAGGAAGAGGGTGAGCGTCTGGCACTGCCGGGCCGCCCCGCAGGTGAGCCCACCCACCGGGTTGACCAGCAGCGGCTCGGTGAAGATCTGCAACCCGCCGATCGTCGACGTGACGACGGTGAACACGATGATCGGCCGCAGCGACGGGATGGTGATGTGCCGGAACTGCTGCCAGCCGGTGGCGCCGTCCGCGGCGGCGGCCTCGTACAGCTCGCGGGGAACCGCCTGGAGCGAGGCCAGGTAGAGGAGGGTGTTGTAGCCGGTCCACCGCCAGGCGACCATCACAGCGATCATGAAGTGGCTGCCCCAGACCGACGCGGTGAAGTCGACGTGCGCGAAGCCCAGCAGCTCCAGGAACCAGTTGAGCATGCCGTAGTCGCGGTCGAAGAGCTGGGCGAAGACGATCGTGGTCGCCGCGACCGAGGTGATGTACGGGACCAGTACCGCCATCCGGAAGAAGGTCGCGGCGCGCAGGCGTACGTGGTTGAGCAGGTGCGCCAGGCCGAGCGCGATCAGCAGCTGCGGGACCGTCGACAGCACCCAGATGCTGAACGTGTTGCGCAGCGCGCCCCAGAACCTCGGGTCCTGCACGAGCTGGGAGAAGTTGGCCAGCCCCACGAAGTGCCGCTCGCCGATCGGGTCCCAGTCGAACAGCGCGACGTAGAACGTGAACAGCAGTGGGAAGAGACCGAAGACGAGGAAGAGCAGGAAGAACGGCGCCACGAAGGCGTACGGCGCCAGCCGCTCGCGCCAGCCCTGGTGGATGTGCCGGTACCGGCTGGGTCGGGCGGTGGTCTTCGGGGTCGGGGCCGGGCTGAGCGTGGTGGTCACAGGTCACCTTCCCGACGTGCGGCGGCCGGGTCGGTGCCGGCCGCCGCACATCAGTCGTCCGTTCAGCCGCCCAGGGCGTTCTTGACGTTGTTCAGCGCCGTGTTCCACGCGTCGGCGGGGGCGACCTTGCCCTGCTCGACGCTGGTCAGGGTGTTCAGCAGCTCGCTGCCGATCGTGGCGTCGTCTGGGCCGATGTAGAACGGCTTGATGTTCACGACGGACTGGGTGTAGATCTTGCCGATCGGTGCGTTGGAGAAGAACGGCTCGGCTCTTCCGACGAGCTGCGGATCGTTGTAGACCGACGGTGTCGTCGGCAGATTTCCCTTCGCCAGGAAGTTCTCCAGTTGGCCGGCCGGCGACTGCATTTCGACTATGTAGTTCCAGGCCGCCTTCGGGTTCTTCGCCCGCTTGGGGATGGCCAGGTAGCTTCCGCCCCAGTTCCCCGAGCCGCCGGGGATGGTGGCGATGTCCCACTTGCCGGCGGTACCGGGGGCGTTGGTACGGATGGAGTTGAGCATCCACGCCGGCGCGGACACGACCGCGAAGTCGCCCTTGCTCATGCCCGCGGTCCACCCGGTCGAGAACGAGGTCTGCTTGGCGGAGATGTCCGCAGCGAAAATCTTTAGTGTCAGCTCGAATGCCGCTTTGACCTGCGGGTTCTTGTCGTACGACAGCTTATGGTCCGCGTCGTAGTAGCGTTCCGTGCCCTGGTTGACCGCCTGGTAGAAGATGCTCGTCGGCGTGTTGTCCAGGAACGGCTTACCGGTGGCCTGGACGTACTGCTTGCCGACCTCCGTGAACGCGTCCCAGGTCGGCCACAGCTTGGAGACCTGCTCTCGATCCGTGGGCAGACCGGCGGCCTTGAACAGGTCCGTGCGGTACGCGACCGCCATCCCGCCGACATCCGTCGGTATCCCCACGATCTTGTCCCCGGTCGTCGACTGCTTCATCACCCAGTCGAGGTAGTCGCCCTTGATCTTGTCGGCGCCGAGCGTGGTCAGGTCAACGAAGTTGTCCGGAGACTGCATGAACTTCGGCAGGTCGTCACCCTGGATCAGCACGAGGTCGGGCACCTTGCCGCCGGCCAGTGCCGCCGTGAGGGCCTGGGCCGTCTCGGTCGTGCTGCCGACCTCGGTGAGCTTGATGCGGGCATCCGGATGTTTCTTCGTGTAGTTCTCGACGTCGAGCTTCTGGTTGATTCCGGTGAACGACCAGAACTCGAACCCGGCCGACGAGTCGCTGTCCGATCCTGGTGAACAGCCGGGTATCAGCAGCAGGGTTGCGGCGAAGACGGCTGCGGAGGTGATGGCGCGCTTCACAGGGCCCTCCATACGGTGAGCGGTCCGCGGTCCGGGCTGACCGCGATGAATCACGGCGAATCAAATGTCGACCGGCACACCGTGTGGCGGCGGGATGGGTTTTTCCACCTGCGGCTCGGATGCGAGCCACGGCCCAGCCGGCGGGGACTTCGCTGCGAAGTCGAATCCAAAATTAGAAATACTTCGATCTCATTCGTATGACGTATGAGGGTACTCACCGCAGCCCAGCTCGTCAACGACCTGTCGGTGCGGAGCCTGGATCCAGGTTGCCTGCGGCGGGTTCGACGCCGCGTCCGACCTATTCGGACAGGTTCCCGGCGTGGGTGGCTCCGCCCGCCGCGAGGCGAGTTGGATCTTGCGCGATGCGGCGGCAGGGGGCAGGATGCGGGGAAAGCGCTTGCCCAACGTAGGGCGATGCGAGATGGAGACCAAAAAGTGCGAAAGACATTGCGTACACTCGTACCCTTGCCCCTGACGCTGGTCCTGAGCCTGTCCCTGTCCGGCTTCAGTTCTCCGGCGGCGAGCGCTGCCCCCGCGCCCAGCCTTCGCCCGATGGAGTATCTGACCCGCGGCCTCGTCGCCGCCCAGACCTCCGACGGCATATTGCTGAGTTGGCGCTTCCTGGGCAACGAACCTGACGGCATCTCCTGGAACGTCTACCGCAAAGACGGCAATGCCGACTTCGTAAAGATAACCACGATCGCGCCCAGGGATGTCCAGCCCGAGAGCGACTACGCGACCAACCCCGGCATCGTCAAGGAAGACGTCACCCCGTCCAACTACACCGACCCGGACGGAGTTCTCAGCTCCACCTATGAGGTCGCGCCGGTCGTCAACGGCGTCGAGGGTGAGCGGCAGGGCATGAGCGTGCCCATGCTGTCAGCCCTGGCCGGCCAGGACGGCCAGGCCAACCGGGGTGCGGCGACCTACATCCCGCTCAAGCCCGCGCCGGCCCCCGTGCCGCTCGCCCACTTCACCTACCGCAACCAGCGGTTCGGCCCGGGTACCAACCTGAACGCGGCCAACATGGTCATCCCGGGTACCGAGAACCAGAACTGGTACGTCGTCGACATGGATCTGCTGCGCGCGTTCCGGGTGGCGTACGACGACCAGGCGACCGTGACCCAGGAGCAGCTGGACGGTTGGGTCGCCGCGCTCAACGAGCGCAACATGACGCCCAACGCTCTCGGCGTCGCCACCTACACCACCCCTCGGCCGCTGACGAACTCCCTGGTGAACGGCAAGATCACAAAGGCGCTCTACGACGAGCTGGAAGCCGAGTTCATCAAGTACGTGCAGAACCTGGACTCCGGCACCTCGCTTCCCTACGCGAAGACCGGCACCGGCGCGATACACACCTCGCAGAGCAGCGCCTACACCACCCACGACATGACGGTGGGCGACTTCGACGGCGACGGCGAGTACGAGATCGTCGTCAAGTGGCGCAGCACGCAGCAGGATCCCATGTATTCCGAGCCGATCTTCGGCGGCAGCAACACCACCACCGCACCCGAGTACATCGACGTGTACAAGCTCGACGGCACCATGCTGTTCCGCGTCGACATGGGCTACAACGTGAGAGCGGCCAACGACCACGAGACCACCCTGTTCAGCGAGGACTTCGACGGTGACGGCAAGGCTGAGCTGATGCTCAAGACCGGGCTGGGCACCCGCATCGGCAACTGGGACGAGGCGTCGCAGTCCGTCGTGTATCCGAACACCCTCGACACCGTCGTGGGCGGCCAGGACGGCCTGAAGACCACCACGGACAGGTTCCAGGAGTACTTCGCCAGCGGCGACACCGCGGCTCTGGACACCTACTGGTCGCTGCTCAACAGCTTCACCATCAGCTACCGCAGCCCGGTGGCCGGAGGTGGCAACGACGGAGTCAACGACCCGGCCCTCAAGCGGTGGATCAAGACCTACCACGTCGGCCCGATCGGCCCCGCAAAGGACGACCAGGAGTTCTTCTCGGCCTTCAAGTGGGACGCCGACGCCGGCAAGGGCGTACTCCTGGACAGCGCCAAATATCCGCACCCCTACGAGGGCAGCGTGGACGGCGACAACTGGGCCATGACGCCGGCCACCCAGCGCGGCAACTTCTCCTACCTGGCCTACCCCGGCCCCGGTGCCGGCAGCGGCCCCGGTGACTACAAGTCGCAGATGATGGCCCCCTCGGAGGCCTACTGGCTCGAGCACCCCTGGAAGGCGGCGGTCTGGGGCGACGCGCAGGGCAACCGCGGCAACCGCTACGTCGGTGTCGTCGCCGCGCTGGACGGCAAGCACAACTATGCGGTCTCGCAGCGCGGCTACTACGTACGGACGACCATGGCCGCCTTCCGGATCGTCGACGGCAAGGTCGTCCTCCAGGCCAGCTTCGACTCGAACGACCCGCAGTACTGGTCCCTGGGCGGCACCGCGTACGACTACCAGAACCGCGGCAACCATCACACCGATTCCGGCGACCTCGACGGCGACGGCCGGGATGAGATCGTGATGAAGGCCATGGTCCTCGACCTGAACGCCGACGGGACCAAGATCTTGCCCGAGGTGATCAACGGCGACACCATGCCCACGATCGAGGGACAGAACAGCGTTCCTCCGGTTGCCGGCAGCTTCGAGTTCGCCACCGACGCGGTCCGGAACAACCCGCTGAACACCTGGGCTCCGCTCCGGCACGGCGACCGCAACGCACTGCTCCCGGTCGACAAGGACAACAACGTCCGCATGTGGTCCGGCAGCGAGGAGAACCTGCTGGACGACATCCGCACCGGTAGGCAACACGGCTGGATGCCCGGCCCGGAGGCCCACGACCCGATGAAGGGCAAGCGGCGCAACGACCGGGGCGAGGTCGTCCACGAGAACTCCATGGTCTTCGGCGTCTACGCCGGTACCGACGCCGAGGGAGCGGTAGCCGGCAACTTCTCCAACCGCTGGCCCGGCGCGCAGGGACACTCGCAGAACGGTGCCCGGAGCATGGTCACCGGCGAACTCCTGAACGGCAGCCACAACCTGAGCAGCGGCCAGTACGCCATCTGGTTCGGCGGTGGGTTGACGGCGATGGCCGCCAGCAACGCGACCATCAGCACGGTCGACGATTCGACCTTCGCGATCTCTCCCTATCTCGCGACCGGCCTGACGTCGACGGGCAACAAGAGCACTCCCACGCTCAAGGCCGACCTGCTGGGCGACTGGCGTGAGGAGCTGGTGCTCCGCGCGTCCGGCAACCGGCTGGCCATCGTCACGACCCTGGCGCCGACCGAGTACGGCATCCGTACGCTGATGCACGACCCGATGTACCGCGTCGGGGTGGCGAACAAGAACACCGGCTACGACCAGTTCGGCTTCGCCAGCTTCTATCTGGGTGACGAGGCCGGACTGCCCCCGATGCGGACCGACATCTCCATCCCGGCCGCGCCCGACACGACCGCTCCGACGATCACGGTGAAGCCGGAGTCGAAGGGTCGGGACGGGATCTACCGCAACGTCTCGTTCAAGCTCTTCGACGCCGGCAAGGTCGACAGGCTCACCCTGAACGGAGTCGAGAAGGACCTGACCGACGACACCTACTCCGACCTCAACGGGGTCGAGCCGGGCAGGTTCGGCGGCAGGGCCGGCAGCAACGAGCTGAGGGTGTACGACGTGGCGGGCAATGTCACGACGCTGACCTTCGTACTGGATGTCACGGGCCCGACGGTGACGGTGAAGGACGGCGCCACCGAGACGGTCGGTACGCCTGCGGCCGGGTACGAGCTGGTGTCGTTCAAGCTCTTCGACGCCGGCCGGGTCGACAGGCTCACCCTGAACGGGGTGGAGAAGGACCTGACCGACAACACCTACTCCGATCTCAACGGGGTGAAGCCCGGTGTGTTCGGGGCGGCGCTCGGGGCGAACGAGCTGAGGGTGTACGACGTGGCGGGCAATGTCACGACCGTGACCTTCACGCTGGTCGAGCCGAAGCCGGCCGCTCCGGCCTGGGACCCGAAGAAGGTGTACGACAGCGGCGACCAGGTGTCCTACAACGGGGCGATCTACATCGCCCAGTGGTGGACGCAGAACGAGAAGCCGGGTAGCACCACGACCGGCGCGTGGCGGGAGCAGGGCGTCCTCGTCCCGGCGGCCGGGGCCGGCGTCCGGGCCTGGACCCCGTCCTGGGTCTACACCGGCGGCGAGACGGTCGCGCACAACGGCCACACCTGGAAGGCCAGGTGGTGGACCCGCAACCAGCAGCCGGGCGATCCCAACGGCCCGTGGCAGGACCTCGGCACGTACTGACAACCTCGGCAACCACTGACAGGTGACGACAGGGGAGGGCCGGTCCGCAGGGGCCGGCCCTCCTCGATTGGTGGGTCAGCTGAGGCGGCGGCGTTCGACGGGCAGGCGTGACCGGGTCAGCAGGCCGGTGGCGAGCATCGCCACCAGCGGTACCGCGACCATCACCGCCAGCGTCTCCCACGGCATGGTTATCGGGTACGCCGCCTCGCGCGGCCACTGGTACATGAGTGCCCGGTTGTAGGCGAACAGCACCGCGGTGGAGGCGCCGAGCCCGGCGAGCAGCCCCAACGCCGTGCCCAGGCCGGCGATCACGCCGGACTGGCTCAGTGACAGCTGGCGGCGTACTCCCGGGCTGGCGCCGACGGCGGAGAGGGTGGCCAGGTCGGCATGGCCGTCGGCGGCGGCGAGGCCGGTGGCGACGCCAGCCGCTCCGAGCGTGACGAGGCCCGCGACGGCGGCCAGGATCAGCAGGGTCGGGTCGTACGGGGTCGCCGGTCGCCGTTCGATCGTCGCACCCAACCCGCCCTCGTCGGTCAGGTCGCGCAGCGCGGCGGAGAGCCGGTCCTGCTCGGCCTGGGTGGGTATCCGGTCGGTCGCCACGACGAGTCCGTACGGTCGCTCACCCAGCTTCGCGGCCCTGACCGCACCCGCCGAGTAGATCGTGCCGGACAACCGGGTGCCGGTGCTGGGCGCGTATCCGGGAACGGTCACGGTCGGTGCTCGGGTCAGCTTCTCGGGCGTGATCGGTCCCTGGATCGCCTCGTTGTACGCCTGCAGCGTCACCCGGCCGTCGACCACGAACCGCGCGTCACCGACGAGTACGCCGCCCGCGGCCAGCGTCTCACGGGCCCGGTCCAGATCCTCGCCGGAGGCCCTGGTCAGCGCGGTCACCGCCGCCGGTCCGGCGACCAGGGCCCCGTATCCGGTCCTGCTGGGCAGGGGCTCGATCTCGCACCGTGGATCGGCGTTCGCCGCCCGCTGCTGGGTCCGGCTCAGCACCACACCGCTGAAGGGGTCGTAGGGGCACTGCCGGCCCTGCGGGATCTGGGGTTGCAGGGCACAGTGCGGCAGTACCGGCCGACCCGCCTTGACCGATCTGGGTGACCTGTCGCTGTCGGGGCAGGTCACCTCGCCGACCGGGACGACCTCGGTCGCCGGCAGCGTGCTCCGCACGACGGCCGCCACCCGCTGCATCGGGACGCTGGACTTCCGCTCGCCGCCGAGCGGTCCGGGCAGCGGATTGTTGATCACGAGCGCATGTCCGTCGGGAAGACCGGGCCGGTACCGCGTCTCTGCCCTGGCCGCCTCGGCGGTGAGTACCACCCCGAGCGCTACGCTGCCGGCCACCGCCGCCATGACCGCCGCCACGGCGGCCACGGCCGCGGCCCGGTTCCGGGCGGTGTCGCGCAGTGCCATCCGCGGCGCCAGCGGCAGTAGCGGGCCGAGCCGGGCGACCAGGCCCACCAGCGCGGGCGTACACAGCACCAGGCCCACCTCGGCGAGGACCAGGCCGGTGAGCAGGATGTTCGAGGAAACCTGCCAGGCGCCGTAAGCGGCTGCGACGCTCCCGGTGCCGACGAGGGTCAGGCCGAGAACCAGCCATCCCCGGTGGGATCGGCGGACACCACGCCGCCCGGTCAGGGCGGTGACGACGTCGTTGCGGGCCGCGGCGAACGCGGGCAGCAGCGCGGCGAGGACCCCGGTGCCGACGGCGAGACCGGCGATGGCGGCCAGCGCGAGGGGGAACACCCGGTACCCGCCGGCCCGCTGCTGCGCGAGGTGCATCTCGACCAGGGGACGGAACGCGAACGCGGCCATTACACCGAGTACCAGCCCCGGGACGGTGCCGAGCACGCCGAGCACGACGCCGTCGGCCAGCACGATGCGACGCAGGTGTGCGGGTGTGCCTCCGTTGGCGGCGACCAGCCCGAGGTCGCGCTGGCGGCGGCGGGCGCCGACCGCGAACGCCGGCCCGGCGAGCAGCACCGCCTCGAGCACGCCCAGCCCGACGACGAGCCCACCGGCGGCGACGGCTCGCAGGTCGACATCGTCGGCGCTGTCCCGGTAGTACGGGTCCGAGGGGTCGAGCGCGGGCGGATCCAGCAGGACCGCCCGCGAGACGACGACCATGCCGCGTTCGTTGAGTCGATTGACCCCGGCCCAGTCGACCGGTGCGGGCGCGTCCCACAGCCACTGGTGGGAGTCGTAGCCGGACCCGCCGCGGCTCGTCGGATCCGGCCGGAACACCACCTTCTCGGCCAGGTCAGCGGGGAACTCGACGATCCCGGTGACTGTCCACGAGGCCGTCCGGTCGGCGTTGCGCACGGTGTCGCCGATCTGGCTGCCCAGCCGCTCCGCCGCCTGCTCGGTGAGCGCCACCTCGCCATCGGTCGCCGGGGCGCGGCCGTCGCGCAGCGTCACGAGGCCGGTCACCATCGGATCAGCCACGTCGATGCCGTACGCCGTCAGGTCGCCTATCCCGCTTTCGGTACGGAGCTGGACGGTACCGCTGCGGACCGGGGTCACCCTGCTGCCGTCGGGCAGCGCGGCGAGCAGCTCCTCGGCCGTGGTGGTGGCGGCGTGCGAGGAGGTGTTCGAGGAGTGGCCGTCTCCGGTGGGATCCTGTCGGACCGGCTCGGTGTCGACCCATTCGATCCTCGCGTCGGCGGCACCGAGCAGGCGGGTGGCCTCCTCCTCGGGGGTGAGCCGGAACATGTCGTAGCTGGCGGCTGCGGCGCTCAGCGCCAGTACCGGCAACGCGAGCATCGCGATCACCAGCACCGAGCGCCCCCTCGCCCGACGCGCCTCCCGGCGGGCGATACGCAGCGCGGTCAACCAGGTCCTCAGCACGCCCGCTCCAGGAGCTGCTCGGCGGCGCCCAGCGGGCCGGAGGTGTCGGCGACGACGCCGTCACGCAGGAAGACCACCCGGTCGGCCCAGGCGGCGTGCCGGGCCTCGTGGGTCACCAGCACGCCGGCGGCGCCCGCGTCGACCCGGATGCGCAGCAGTCGCAGGACGGACTCGCCGGTCTGCGAGTCGAGCGCCCCGGTCGGTTCGTCCGCCAGCACGAGCCGACGTTCGCCGACGAGTGCCCGGGCGATCGCGACCCGCTGCTGCTGGCCCCCGGACATCTCGTCGGGGAAGCGCGGCCCGAGTTCGGCCAGCCCCACGTCGTTCAGGGCGGCCACGGCGAGCCGACGGGCCTGTCGTACCCCGGTGCCGTCCAGTTCGAGGGGCAGTGCGACGTTCTCCGCGGCGGTGAGGCTCGGCAGCAGGTTGAGATCCTGGAAGACGTACCCGATCGATCGTCGCCGTAGCGCGGCCAACTGGCGCCTGGACAGCTTGCGGAGCTGCTGGCCTTCGACGTACACCTCACCCCGGGTGGGCCGGTCCAGGCCGCCGGCGAGGTTCAGCAGGGTCGACTTGCCGGAACCGGACGGTCCCATCACGGCGACCAGCTCACCGGGCCGAACGGTCAGGGTGACTCCGCGCAGTGCGTGGACCGCGGCCTCCCCGGCACCGTGGGTCCGGTACGCGTCGCGTATCTCCAGCACGCTCACGACGTCACCGCGCTGCGCTCGGGCGCCGGGTTCGGCGTGCTGGACCGTGGCACCGGGGCGACGTTGTGGCGGACCAGGCTGGACTCGCAGTGGTCGAGCCAGCGCAGCTCGGCCTCGGCCTGAAAGATCATCGCGTCGAGCACCAGCCGCCACGCCAGGTCGGCGGGCTTGGGCTCGGAGCCACGGGCCTTGAGCCGGGTGTACTCCTGCAACGAGCGCATCGTCGCGGTGCGCTGGGCCTGTAGTACGACCTGGATGTCGACCCCCGGCGTGGTGATGGCCAACGCCAGCTTGATGGACAGTTCGTCGCGCGGGCGATCGGCCCGGCTGATCGGGGTGACGAACCAGTCGCCCAGCTGCGTCCGGCCGACCTCCGTGATCTCGTACGGCTGCTGCCCGCCGTCACTCTCCGGAAGCGGACGTACGAGGCCGTCGCGCTCCAGTCTGGACAGTGTGGTGTAGACCTGCCCGATGTTCAGCGGCCAGGTGGCCCCCGTGGACTCCTCGAAGGCGGCGCGCAACTGGTAGCCGTGCATCGGGCCGCGTTCCAGCAACGCGAGCAGGCCATGGCGAATCGACATGGCTACCGAGTATGCATACTCAGTATGCTGTTGGCAATCCGCTGTCGACGGGTCTGGTGCTCCTGCCTGAAGCCGAGGCCGTCGGGCCGGCCGCCGGCGTCGTCGGCACACCCCGGTCCGGTGACGGCTGCGCTCACCCGCGCCGTGCTGGCCGGCGTCGGGGTTGACCTGTCTGCTCAGGTGACGGGGTGCGGGGCCGGATGCGGTTCTCCGCGTAGGCCACGCTGACCAGGACCACCAGGCCGCCGACGATGAGGTTCCAGGTGACCGCCTCGCCGAGCAGCACGGCGCCGATCAGCACGGCGAACACCGGAACCAGGTAGTTGACCGCGGACGCGGCGGTGGCCCCGGCATCGCCGATGAGCCGGAAGTACAGTACGTAGGCCAGCCCGGTGCTGAACAGGCCGAGGAACAGGACGCTGCCCGCGACCCGACCGGTGATCTCCGGGGTCTGCCAGGCCAGGAACGGGGTGGCCAGGCCCTGCAATACGGCGGCGGCGAGCAACTGTGCCGTGGCCAGCGACAGCGGTGCGAGGCCACGTGGGGACAGGAACCTGCGGACGTAGACGAAGCCGATCGCGTAGCTCACCGCGGCGCCCAGGCAGGCCAGCCGCCCGCTGAGCGTGCCGAGTTCGGAGTGCCACGGTCCGACCAGGAGCACGACACCGACGAACCCGCCGACCAGGCCGACGACCTTGCGCGCGGTGGCGCGTTCGCTGGGCAGTGCGGCCGAAGCCAGGGCCAGGGTCAGCAGCGGAGTGCTGCCGACCAGAACGCCCGCGATACCCGCGCCGGTGCCCTGCTCGCCGTAGGACAACAACAGGAACGGGATGACGTTGCCGAACAGGGCCGCACCCGCGAGGTGTCCCCAGACGCCCATGCCACCCCGGGGGAGGGCGACCTTACGGACGGCGGCGATGGCCAGCAGCACGAGGGCGCCGAGGATGAGCCGGCTGAGTACGACCTGCGCCGGGGTGAGCCCCTCCAGGGACACCTTGATGAAGGTGAAACTGGCGCCCCAGAGCAGCGCGAGCAGTACGAACCGGGCCAGGGTTGCGTTGGTCATTCTTCCTCCTGGTGCGAACCCGGCCGACGACGACGGGGCGGGGTGTGTGGCGGGTCAGGCATGCCGGGCGGGCCGATAGCTCAATTCCTGAACGTCAAGGGTGTAGGCAGCGCTCATCATGCCCTTCTCGGCTGCGGATGGTCGGGTCTGCGGACCCGGCCGGGGAGGCATGGTGCGACCCGCCGCCGTCCGCCGTCGCCGATCGAGTATCCGCGCTGCCCGATCCGCTGCCTCCGGCCGACACCTGCCCTGCTGCCAGCGCGGTGAGTGCCAGGCCGAAGCCGAGCGCCTGGATCGGGCCGAAGCTCTGGTCGAGGATTACGGCGCCGAGGGCGGCGGCGACGAGCGGCGAGATCAATCCGAGTAGCGCGACCGCGGCCACGGGCAGCGTGGCGATGCCGCGGAACCACACGACGTACGCCGCGAGCCCGCCGACCAGTCCGAGCCATACGTAGCCGCCCAGCCCGGGAAGGTCGATGGCGGGAGGGCGACCTTCGAACACCACGGTCAGGGGGAGCAGGACCAGCCCACCGGCGGCCAACTGCCAGCCGGCGAAGACGACCGGGCTCACCTCGTCGGTACGCCAGTGCTTGGTGAGCGTCACACCGAGGGCCATCGACAACGCGCCCGCGAGTCCGGCGAGGAGGCCGACCGGGTCGAGACCCGCCTGCGGGCCGAGGACGACGAGACCGACTCCAGCAGCTCCGGCGATGCCCCAGCCGATGCGCCACCAGGACGGCGGCTCCCGCAGGATGCCGACCGCCAGGCCTGCCACGACCAGCGGCTGGGTCGCGCCGAGCGTGGCCGCGACACCGCCGGGCAGCCGCTCGGCCGAGACGAAGAGCAGGGGGAAGAAGAACCCGATGTTGAGGGCGCCGAGCAGCAGCGATCGCCACCACCACACGCCACGGGGTAGCACGCGGAGCACCGTCAGCACGACGAGTCCGGCCGGCAGCGATCGGACCAGGCCGGCGAAGAGCGGATGCCCGGCGGGCAGGAGTTCGGTCGTCACGACGTAGGTCGTGCCCCACACCGCCGGCGCGAGAGCCGTGACGAGTGTCCGTGCGCCGGTGGAGGTTGCCATGGCCATCAGCCTGCGGTGTGCGCAGTCATGAGTCCAACGCATTGTTGTCATGCGTTCGATCGTGAATAACGATTGCCGGGTGAACCTTCAGCAACTCAGGTACGTCGTCGCGGTGGCCGAGCTCGGCAACTTCACCCGGGCCGCCGAGCGGTGCTTCGTCGTACAGTCGGCGTTGAGTCACCAGATCGCGAAGCTGGAGCAGGAGTTGGGTGCCCGGCTCTTCCACCGCACCAGCAGGTCGGTGGCGTTGACGCCGGCCGGCGCGGCCCTGCTGCCGGCCGCCCGCGAGTGCCTCGCGGCGGCGGAGCGCGCGCAGGCGGAGGTCTTCGCGGCGACCGGCGAGATCCGCGGCCGGCTCGCTGTCGGCATGATCCCGACGGCGGCGGCCGTCGACGTGCCGGCCGCGCTGCGGATCTTCCATCAGGAGTACCCGCAGGTGCGGATCAGCCTGCTGACAGCCGGCAGCGACGACCTGGCCGACCGGGTCCGGGCCGGTGCGCTCGACATCGCGTTCGTGGGCCTGGCCGAGGACGTCGAGATCCCGGACCTCAACAGCCGGCAGCTCGCCCGCGACCCGCTGGCCGCGTTGCTGGCTCCGGACCATCGGCTCGCCGGCCGCAAACGCATCCGGCTGGAGGCGATCTGCGCCGAGGAGTTCGTCGACTTCCCCGCCGAGACCACCGGACGCGTCCAGGCCGACCGGGCGTTCGCCGCAGCCGGTCTGGAACGTACCGTCGCCTTCGAGATCACCGACCCGCACATCATGGCGCGGCTCGTGGCCGAAGGTCTCGGCGTCGCCCTCCTCGCCTCCACCTATGCGGTGCGGCTGCCCGGTGTCACCGTGGTACCCGTCGTGAACACGTCGTACCGCCTGGAGCACCTGGTCTGGAGCCGACTGGGACCGACCCCGGCGGCAAACGCGTTCATCGCCCGGCTGGCGGGGCACTAGCCTCCTCGCCCCGTCTCGGCCGACTTCTGCCTAGCGTCCACAGCTACCTGATGTGTTCCGGCTGCTCGTACCGGAACACCGTGAGCTGATGCTCGGCATCGAAGCCGAGCTGCGCAACTCGTCCCGAGCGACCTACCGCGGGTACTGCGGCTGGACGACTGGCACCACACCGCCCTGCGCCTCCGAGCGATCGACGAGGCTGCGTAGCACTGCGTGGGGTACGACTCCGAGCCTCGATCTGCTACCGGCCGGTGGCACCGTCGACAAGCTCTCGCAGGATGTCGGCGTGACCGGCATGCCGGACGGTCTCGCTCGTCATGTGGGCGAGCACCCAGCGAAGCGTACGAGGCGCGTCATCGACCGGCTGCGCGGTGAGGACGTCGGGGCCAGCGGCTGCGCTGATGTGGGCGTCGCTGTCGGCGATCGCGGTCCGGTAACCGGCGATGATCTGATCCGGGGACCGGTCCGGCTGGACCACCATGTCGAGGTCGACGTCGGCGTAGCGCCGGTCGCCGGCGAACGTGTAGCCGAACCAGTACCGTTCGGCATCGGTCAGGTGCTGGACCAGGCCCAGCAGCGTGGTGTCCGAGACGACCAAGCGGCGCCGCAGCTGCTCCTCGTTCAAGCCGGCGACCTTCTTCAACACGCATGATCGAGCGAAGGACAAGAAGGCGAGGGTGGTGTCGAGTTCGCCACCGTCGTTGCGTGGCACGGCTTCGCGTTGGGATTCGATCATGCCCCGACCTTACGTTCCTGTCATCCGGGAGAGGCAGGCGGGAATGTAATCCGAGCGTACCGGCCAGACGCCCGCCCATCGGCAGTTCGGGAAGCCGGCCTGCACTGCGGGCCGCCCACGAAGCGTGACAGCGCCGGCTGGCGGCGGCGCGCGCGGACGGAGGCTGGCGCGGAAGACGCGTCAGCCTGCCGCGCCGGCGGCGGCTGCCGCCGCTGCTGAGGCTGTCCGGGCGTCGTCGATGATCCTTTGGACCGCGTTTGCCGCCCACACCGATCGTCGGAACTCGGCGAAGCGGTTGCGCACCTGCATGGTCGGTAGATCCGACAGGAGGTGCCGTTCCCAGTCCAGTGCACTGACCAGGCCGCACAGTGCGGCCGTCCGCGCATCAACGCGATCCGAACGCGTCGCGGCAGAGCGTATCTGTTGGCGGGCCTCGGTCTTGGCTGGTGGTTCCGAGCCGTCCTGGGTGGGGTATCGGGTACGGGGAACCACCTTCAGCACCTTGTCGGTCTCGGGCCGGAGTGTGCCTGCGTCGATGAGTTGGCTCAGCACGGCCGCGCGTACGTCCTTGGTGAACCGGATGATCCAGTCTCTGGGCTCGCGGGCCCTGCGGTCGCGCTGCAGGTGGTGCAGCGCGAAGTCCGTCAGCCGTACATCGGTCGGCTCCGGGTTGGTGACGACGACGTACTTACCCACAACGTCGATGCGCCCCGCCAGGGCCAGATCCATGAGCAGCGCGCCGGCCAGGCCGTAGTCGAGGTTCGCGTCGGTGCCTCTGGCCACGCCGTCGTTGTCGTAGGCAAGCAAAGCGATCAGCTCGGCAAGTGACACGTCGGCCATGACTGAACCGTAGCCAGGGCCGTCAACAACCCGCGCACTGAGCTGTCCCCTTGTCGTGGTCGTCAGGTTCCGGCTCGGCATCCGAATCCGGGCGCTGGCGACCAGGTGCTTGAGCCGGCGGCCGTCGACCGCCCGGTCTATGACCCTGGCTACCGCTGACGGTAGCGGGACGAGGACGACCCTTGCCGCCCCTGCCGGGAACCCGCAGGACGCGATGGCCGTGTTCCTCGCCGATGTCGGCGATGTCGGCGCCGCAGGCTTCGAAGATCCGCAGGCCGAGGAGGCCGAGCGTGGTGACCAGCGCGAAGTCGTTCGGGCTGTCGGACAGATTCGGATGCCGCGGCACGCCATCGGTCGAGTGCCTCCGCAGCTTTCGTCCAGGCGCGCCTGGTTAGCGATGTCAACTACCCGTACCAGCCACCACTTCGGGTGCCAGAATCCGGCATGACGATTCGCCGTGCCGTGCCCGATATCACCACCACCGACCCGGTCGCGAGCAGCGACTTCTACCAGCTCTTGGGCTTCCGGGTGGGGATGAATCTGGGCTGGGTGGTCAACCTGGTCTCACCCGCCAACCCCACCGCCCAGGTCATCCTCATCACCAAAGACGCGGCGGCCCCCGTGAACCCGGACCTCAGCGTGGAGGTTGATGACGTCGACGCCGCCTACGAGGCGGTACGCGCTACGGGTGCGGAGATCGTGCATCCGATCACCGACGAGCAGTGGGGCGTCCGGCGCTTTTTCGTCCGCGACCCAGACGGCAAGGTGGTAAACGTCGTCGGTCACCGCTGACCGGCAAAGGGCCAGCAGCTACGCCCCGACAAGCGTCCTCGAGTCTGACGGGCCGGCGACTCGTGCGAATCGTGATGCAATGCAGCGTGCGGTTCGGCACTCTCGTCGGCACGTCCGGGCGTCCTCGTTCCTGAACTCGACGCTGTTACTGCAGTTTACGGTTCACGGTCGTCGCCGGAGCTACGGCGTAGCTCGAGCCCTCTCGCCGGGTGGCCGCGGGAGTTCAGCTCCAACCGGGCGGCGCTTGAGCGTAGGCGGGTGGTAGGTGAGGCCAGCTCAGCGGGCGGCCGTCGAGTCGACCTGGTGGGCTGATCGCGCTCCACCCGTTTCCGAGTGCTGTCCGGTAACTGTCGGCTTGGCGCTTCGGGTCCTCGCCCCCGCTCTGCCTGACTGGTCTACTGCCTTGGTCAAGCAGCCATCGTGCTGTCCTGGCGAGGGATACAGAGACGTGGGTGGCCTCGCCGCTGCGGGTGCGTCGACCCAGTGCCGCCAGTGCACCAGCAGCGATGAGATAGCCGGTGGCGTGGTCGAGTAACTGACAGGGCAGCGCGCCGGGTTGGATCCCGTCCGTGCTTGTAGCCCAGCCGATGCCGGTGGCGATCTGCACCAGGCTGTCGAACCCGCGCCGTGTGCCCCAAGTTCCGTCCGTTTCCCAAGCCGAGAGGGTGACGACGATGGTGCCGGGGTGCTGGTCCGCTACTTGGTCAGGGTCCAGACCGTGACGGCGCAGCGCTCCGGGCCGGTAGCCGGTCACGAGAACGTCGGCTTGATCGACGAGGCGATGCAGAGCTTGACGACCGTTCTTGGTGCTGGCATCCAGGGTTGTGCTTGCCTTACCGATCACTCCGTCGACGGCATGCAGCGCCAACTCCGGGCGATGCGGATCGTCGACTCGTAGCACGTCGGCACCGAGCGCGCCCAGCATCCGGGTACCAACGGGGCCGGCGATGACTCGTGTCAAATCGAGCACCTTCACCCCCGACGCCGGAAGCGGGCCCAGTTCGGCTAGCGGCAGCGAGCCACGGCTGAGCGGCACCATGCCCACGAGCGGCGATGTTCCCACCGCGCTGCATCCGCTGTCGGCTTCCCACTGGGCCTGCCTGCGAGCCGCCACGGCTAGCCCTCCTGCGGCGTACACGACGCGCTCGACCTCCAACGCCGGGCGCGCGGCTATGGCGTCGGCCAACAACGCCTGAACTTCGGTGTCTCGACCGTCGGGAACGCCGAGGGACGCCAGCAGAGCCGTCCGATGCCACGGATAGTTCGCGTGGGTGCGCACCCAACCGTCCGCAGCCCGCCACAAGCGAGACAGTGGAGCGAAGCCGTCGATGCCTCGCCCGTCTGCGTCACGAAGCCAGACCTCGCTGCGCATCGCCGCCGCCACATGCGCCGTGTCGAGCGCAATGTCGGGCCGCCGACCGGTGCGCGCAGAAGCCAGATCAGCGGCAGCGGCGAGACTGGTGGCCACGGACACGATTGCGCACTCGGCGACTGCGAGCGGTGACGTCAGCACCGCCGGCTGCGGATCTCCGGTCAGCCGGAGCCCGGCGATATCCAGCAACCCCAGGTCTGCCAGTACGCCGTCCAACAGAGTCGCCATGCAGACATCCTTTCCGACCCCTGCTGGCCCGGATTGACCTACTGGGGGTGCCGTTGCTCACCCGCCGGGCGGGAGCAAGAGGAAACGCCGGAAGGGCCGTAGAGGAACGTCACAGAAAGTGATTGGTCCGATTGGATTCCAGGTCCTGTACCGCAGAGGAGGGCCATGATCATCGTCATGACCCGACGTCTGGCACGCTATCGCCAGACCGGCCGATTACGATCGGCCAGCAGCAGCATCGGCTGACCAGGTTATTCAACCGGCACTGACACGTGTCCGATCAGGTTGCATCGTTCGGCTGCAATGGTCGGGTGACCGCCACCGCCACGTTGCGCCCCCGTCCGGCCGATCTGGGCCAGGTGGCCGAGCCGATGATTCTCGCGTTCAGCGTTCCGGTTGCGATTGTGGTCGCCCTCACCGTCGGGTTTCCGGCCGCCGTGGGGGTGCTGACGATCATATGGCCGCCTGCCTTGGCCGGATGGATCTATGCCGCGGTGCGCCGGTGCAACCTCCGGCTCGAGTTCGACGACCATTGCCTGGTGCACGTGAACGTATGGCGGCGGCGTACCGTGATCCCGCGGACGGAGATCAGGGCGGTCCATGTCCTCTCGTTCGACGGTCCGGCCGGGGTGCCCGCCTGGGTTGTCATCGTCATGGGGCGGGACGGTGCGGTCGCACTGTCTCTGTGGGAACCGCGATGGGATGTCGACCGTACGACCAGGTTCTTCGGAGGGCTGGTCCGGGTGTTCGGGCTGCCCCTGGAGACCACCCTCGACGGCGTCCGCGCGACGATCCCGGGCTTGCCCGTGCCGTTCCGCGTGGCCCACCCGTTCCTCGCCGTGCTCGCGGGGTGGGCGGCCTTCACGGGCTACGCGGCTGTGGTGCTGGGCCTCGTTGTCGCCGTGGCTACGTAACGCTTCACCGCGTGGAGCCGCGCCACGGAGCAGGCACACCTGCTCCGGCCGGTACCGATGCTCGCCGATTGGGCATGCTTCCCGGTGGCGAGGTCAAGGAAGCGCGAGCGTACCCGTTGTGGCAGTCAACGCGCACGGACAGCGGCACTTGCGGACGAGCTATCGGCGCAGGTCATGATCGAATGCTTCGGGTGACGGCCGAGTGGTGCCCTCCGAGCCGGGACGGTGTCCGCGCGCCGAACCGACCGCTGAGACAGTCGCGGAGGGCGTCGGGAATCGTTCAACTTCGATGAATTTGGGGCCGGGTGCCTGGCGCGTCTGGGCGAGCCTGCTCTACCGTCGCTGCATGGTCTCGCGTCGATCGGTCCTGCGGGCGGTGCCGCTGGCGGCGGCTGCCCTCACCACCGCCCCAGGCCATCCCCGTTGGCTCGGCGGGTCGTCCACGTCGTCGGACCCGGCGCGCGTACCTCCTGACCCGGCTACGGCGGAGGCCGCCGCGACCGCGGTACGGGGCTTCACGGCCGACCTCTACCGCACCCTGGCGTCGACCCGTGCAGGCGGCAACGTGGTGTGCGCGCCGTACTCGGTGGGGCTCGCGCTCGCGATGACCAGGGCGGGCGCCGGCTCGACCACGGCGGACGAGATGGATGCCGTGCTCCACGCACCGCATCCGCGACCCGGCGCGCTCCACAGCGGGTTCAACACCGTTGACCAGATGCTCGCCGGCCGATACCAGGACGGCGACGGAACCAGGAAGCCTCGGCTGACCACGGCCAACGCCGTGTGGACACGGTCCGATCTGGGCCTGCGAGCAGGATTCCGGGACACCCTGGCCGGCTACTACGGTGCCGCGCCGCACCCGGTCGACTTCCGTGGCGCCCCGGAGGCGGCCCGTCAGGAGATCAACACCTGGGTGTCGGACCGGACCAACGCGAAGATCCCGGAGCTGTTGCAGTCCGGCACCGTGAGCCCCGACACCAGCTTGATCCTCACCAACACGACCTACCTCATGGCGGCCTGGCGGTACCCGTTCAAGGCGACCGCCACGGCCGTGGAGCCGTTCACCCGGGATGACGGCAGCGTCGTCGACGTCCCGATGATGCGCGGGCCGTTCGACAGGATGGGCTACCTGGAGGGGGACGGGTGGCGTGCGGTCGACGTGCCTTACGCGGGCGACGCGCTGGCCATGGCCATCGTCATGCCGACCCGGGACGATCTCGCTGCGGTCGAGGCGAATCTAGACGTGACGTGGCTGGGCGCGTTGTTGACCGGGTTCCGGTTCGTCGATGTCCAACTGCGCCTGCCCCGGTGGACGTTCCGCCTGCCGGCCGAGCTGGGTGCCACGCTGAGCAGCCTCGGCATGCCCACGGCGTTCACGTCGCAGGCCGACTTCACCGCCATGAGCACCGAGCCGGCCCTGTACATCGACGACGTGGTACACGAGACGTTCATCGCGGTGGACGAGAAGGGTACCGAGGCCGCAGCCGCGTCGGCCGTCATCATCCCGCCGCCGTCGGTCCCGCACGGGCCGCAGTTCTTCGTCAACCGGCCATTCCTATATGTCATCCACGACCAGCTCACTGGCGTACCGTTGTTCCTCGGCCGGGTCCACGACCCGCTGATCACCGACCCAGCCTGACCGGACCGGGACAAGCCGAGATCTTCGGTTGATCGCACTGTGAGCCGGGAAAGGATCGTAGGATTGCGTGGTGAGGGGATCGCGACAGATCCCTGCCCCTGACCTCGGTCATCGGTCCCATCTTCCAGTGCCTGGACCCAAGAACTCCTAACTCTTCCGCCAGGTGCACCCACGAATCGCGGACCGAGAACGAACAGGATCCCGCACAGCAGCCCGTCAGAGACACTCTCGGACAGAACGAACCTCACGTCCACCGGATACGCCCAACATCATCCGAGCGACCCGGATCACGATCCGGGGCTGAGCCGGCTGTCATCGGGGTATCAGGGTGGAAGAGTTCGGCGACCCACACCGGACGCGATCCAGGCGAACAGGGGTACCGCATGTTTCTGATCTTCGGTCTGCGTACCAAGTCGGAGCGGCTGGGGCTGGTCCCGACGGCCTGCCGGGTCTGCGGGCAGTCCGGCAGCATGCTGCTGGTGCGTGAGACAACCCGGTTCAGCCTCTTCTTCGTACCGCTGTTCCGGGTCCGGACGAAGCACGTGCTCTACTGCACCAACCCGCTCTGCGGCGCGCGTACCGACATCGGAGCGGGCGAGGCGCGCCGGCTGCTTGCCGCAGCGCCGCGCTGACCGGCTACGCGGCGGCCCACCCCGGCCGGCCAGAGCCAGGACGAGGGCCGCGACAGTCCGCGCGGGGCGAGGGACCGGCGACACGTTCCGCACGGGGGGCGGGCGAGGCGATGGGCTTCTTCGCGTTTGACGCGTCGGAAGGTGAGGGCCAACTCGATTCCCGCACCATCACCGGTGCCCGGACTCGTCGCTCGACGCCGGAGCGGAGATCGGCCTGACCGGCTCGCCGCGAATCCGCCTGATTCGCCTCGGCGATTGACCGTTTCGGCCACGCGACGGATCGTCTCTGGGCAGGATGTAACCGGATCAACCGAGGGGGACCGCCCCGTCACGGGAGGTGTCAGGTGGTCGCCGTCCGGATTCCGCCGAGCCTCTTCGGCATCCCCTTCGGCCTCGCCGGCCTGGGCAACACCTGGATGGTGGCCGGACGCGGCGGCGACGTACCGACCTGGATCGGCAACGGCCTGCTGGCGCTCGCCGCGCTGACCTGGCTCGCCGTGGTGGCGGCGTACGCCGGCTACGCGCTGCCCCGGCCGAGTACCCTCGTCGGCGACTCGGTGGATCCGGTCACCGGCCCGTTCGTCTCGCTCGCCGTCATCACGCCCATGTTGCTCGTCGCGCAGGGCGTCGCCCCGCACAACCTGCACGTCGGGCGGATCCTCGTCGACGTGTTCCTGGTCCTCACGCTCCTCTTCGGCGGATGGATAACAGGGCAGTGGATCTACGGCAGGATCGACATCGACCAGATCCACCCCGGCTACTTCCTGCCCACCGTGGCCGGCGGGTTCATCGCCTCGGCCGCCGCCTCCGCGGTCGGGCAGCGCACCCTGGCGGAGATCATGCTCGGGCTCGGCCTCGTCTGCTGGCTGGTCCTCGGCTCGCTGATCCTGAGCCGCCTCTTCGTGCGGCCGCCGCTGCCGACGCCGCTCATACCGACCCTCGCGATCGAGGTGGCCCCCTCCGCCGTGGCCGGGATCGCGCTCTTCGCCCTCAACGGCGGCCGGCTCGACGTCTGGGTGACGCTGGTCTCCGGGTACGGGCTGCTGCTGGTCCTCGCCCAGATCCGTCTGCTTCCGCTCTACCTGCGGCTGCGCTTCGCCCCCAGCTTCTGGGCATTCACGTTCTCCTGGTCGGCGGTGGCGACGGCCGCCCTGCATTGGGTCGCCGAGGGGGAACCCCCGGGTCACCGCGTCTACACGTACCTCGTACTGGCGGCCATCTCGGCCCTGATCGGCGGAATCGCCGTACGGTCGATCGTGGCCGCGGCGCGCGGACGCTTCCTGCCGCCGCCGGCCCCACCGGCGACGCCCTGAGGCGGACCTCATCACCACCCGATCCGGCCGGCCATCCGATTACTCCGGCGCCCGGCTCGCCGAGCCGCCCGGGTGAGAGTACGCAGAGCCGGTTCGAACAACTGCCGTACGAATCCGAACGGATGTCCCGTTCGAGTTCGCCGCAGTGTGCCGAGGACACCCTGATCTGCTGCCGCCGAGCCATGAGCAGAGGCGGCGCCTGTTGCTGGGGCGAGACCACAAGCCAACCGGCAGAAATCTGACAGATGACTCTTGGCGAGCCTGCCGGAAATGATCGGAGGTACCCCGAGAGTAGGAAGCGCAGCGGTTCAAGACACCGTGACATCTCATGCACGATCCATCCAGAAAGGACCACACCATGGTCACGCCCAGAAAGCTCATTGTTCATGCGCTGCTCGCCACCGTCGGGGCGGCAATGTTCCTGGCGGCCGGCTCGACAACCGCCTCGGCGGCTACCGCGCGGAACGGGGTCTGCGAGAGTGGGGAGTTCTGCTACTACTGGGGCTTCAACCGTACGGGCTCACTGTCCGACTTCACGGCCTCGGAAAACAACTACGGAACGACGCAGCCGACCTGCTTCGAATTCAAGTCAGCGGGCACCGGGCGGTACCAGTGCATCAAGAACAACGCGGCGTCGGCCTGGAATCGCAGCAGCGTGACGGTCCGCGTCCACTACAACAGCGACTACGGTGGCCCCTACGACGCCTTCGCACCGGGCGCGGGTCGCAACCTCAACAGCACCCTCCTGCTCGACAACGCCTCGCACAAGTTCCTCTGACCCCTCGTCGGCGAGTCACGGCGGCGGCGAGGATCCCGTCTGCCAGGTAGCCGGGAGGGGACACCCCTCCCGGCTCTCGCGACTCGGGGTGGCAGTTCCCATCACCCGGTCGTCGCCAGCGCTCAACGGACCTTCCGCTTCCGACCCAGTGGGCTACTTCCGGGTCGGGGCCGGTAGGGCCCTGCTCCGACCGCCGGTACCGGGGTGCGCCGGCGACGGACCCTGAAGCTCGACGACCATTGATACGGTCCGTTCCGTGCTCACCACGCCAGCCCTCCTCGGCGTCGACTTCGGCACCTCGCACACCGTCGCCGCAGTACGCATGCCGAGCGGCCGGACCGAGTCGCTGTTGTTCGACGCGTCGCCGCTGCTGCCCTCCGCGGTGTTCGCGCCGGCAACTGGTCAACTGCTGGTGGGGCACGACGCACTCCGCAGTTCCCGGCTCGATCCCGGCCGCTGCGAACCCAATCCGAAGCGCCACATGACCGACGGGACGCTGCTGCTCGGCGATGTCGAGACATCGGTGGAAGAGGCGGTACGGGCGGTACTGTCCCGGGTGGCCCAGACCGCGCGGCGCGCGCTCGGCACCACACCCACCCCGGTGGTGCTGACCCATCCGGCCAGTTGGGGCGCCCAGCGGCGCGCGGTACTGGCGCGGGCTGCGGCCGGCGCTGGGCTGGGCGCGGTCCGGCTGATGGCCGAGCCGGTCGCGGCCGCGTTCTACTTCACCGAGGTGCTCGGCCACCGGGTGGAGCCGGGCGGGACGCTCGTGGTGTACGACCTCGGGGGCGGCACCTTCGACATCAGCGCGGTCCGGCGGCGGTCCGACGGCGGCTGGGAGGTACGCGCTACCGCGGGGTTGGACGACGTGGGTGGAGTGGACATCGACGCCGCGATCGTCGACTGGACGGTGAGCCACGCCGGTGCCGACGCCACCGGGGCGCGGGTCGGCCTCGTCGAAGGGCGTCACCGGCAGCAGGCGCAGCAGGAGGCGCGGGCGGCCAAGGAACAGCTCAGCCGCTTCGTCACGGCGCCGATCGTCCTGCCCGGGCTGGACCGCGAGGTCCATCTCACCCGTACGGAGTTCGACGAGCTGGCCCGGCCGTTACTGGAGCGGACGGCAGTGCTGACCACGTCGACGCTGTTCGCCGGCGGGGTCACCGCCGACCGGCTGGCCGGGGTCTTCCTGGTCGGTGGGTCCAGCCGGATCCCGCTGGTCGCCACCATGCTGCACCGGGCGCTCGGCGTGGCGCCGACGGTCATCGACCAGCCGGAGCTGGTCGTCGCCCACGGCACTCTGCACGCACCGCCGTCCGGCGGACAGGTCCCGGCCGACCCGGCACCACCGGTCCGGGCCCGCCCGACACAGGCCGTCACACCACCGCCAACACCGGCACCCACACCAGCGGCACCCACACCCCCGGCACCCCCGGCACCCACACCAGCGGCACCCACACCCCCGGCACCCCCGGCACCCACACCGACATCGACAGCGGCACCGACGCCGACGAGTGCGGCCGGTCCGCTCGCGCAACGGCCGATCCCGGGCGAGCCGGCCGCGTCACCGCGTCCGGCAGCCGCCGCCTTCGCCGTCGCGGTGCTGCTCGGCGCGGTGGTCGGCGCGGCGATGACCGCCTACCCGGTGCTGGCCGGATACGACGGTCCGATGCCGTACTGGACGGACCGGTACGCCTGGCAGCTCATACCCGTTGCGGGCCTGCTGGCCGGGACCTGGGCTCGCCGCCGTGGAGTCGCGTTCGCGGCGCAGGCGGTCTCCGGTGTCGTCGCCGGGCTCGTCGGGCTCCTGGTGGTACAGGCCGGCCGGAACATCTTCCGCCTGCCGTGGGGCATTCCGGTCGAGTTCTACTACTGGGACCACCATCCTGACGTCTGGTTCCTGACCCTGGTCGGCGGTTGCCTCGTCGCCGGGCTCATTCTCGAAGTGGCCCTCGCCGCGACCGCGCGGCTCGGCAACCGTGGCCTGGCCGTCGCCGCCGTCTCCGCTGCCGGGATGCTGCCGAACCTGCTACTGCTCTGGATCTTCGACTGGGAGTACCGACCGGAGTCCTCCCGGCTGGTGGTCGACACGCTGTTCGCGTACCCCTTCGTGCTGTTGCTGGCCTGGCCCGCCGCGGCGCTCGCCGGGCGTCCGGCCCGGTAGGACTGCCGGTAGGACGGCACCGGGTCGGGGGCTCCGGAGAGCCGGCCGCGCATCGGTGCGGCCCGGGCGAACCGGCGGTGCCATCGCATCCGGCCTGACCGATGGTGTCACTCCCGCCCGGGACTCGTGCAATTTAGACCGGGCCTGGGTCATCGGCATTGTGGTCGCCACCACAATCGCAAGGTCGCGGTTGGAGTGTGCAGCGAGAAATGACGGCGCGGCGGCTCTGCCGTTATCAACCCGCCAAGGACGCACCCTTTACGGAGGCCACCCGGGGTGGTACTGAGGGCTCGCCTCGGCTCGGCGGAATCAGCGGTAGTGGCTATCGAGCGCATGCCGCTGACTCTCCGGTCGATCTTTCGAGCCGACCTATTGTCTGGAATGATCTCCGACCATGGACGCCAAGGGTAACGGGCATGCTGTCGTCATCGGTGCGAGCATTGCCGGTCTGTTGGCCGCGCGCGCTCTGAGCGAAGCCTACGACCGGGTGACCGTCCTGGACCGCGATGACCTGCCGGATCAGCCGACGCCTCGCCGGGGCGTACCTCAGAGCCGCCAACTGCACGTCCTGCTCACCCGGGGGGCGCAGATCCTCGAGGAGTTCTTCCCCGGAGTCACGGACGACCTGGTCGCGGCTGGAGCCCTTCGCCTCGATCCCCAGGTGGAAACCACGTACTATCTCGACGGCCGGGCCATCGCATCGGCACCGTCCGGCTTCTCCGTGCTCGGCGTGACCCGACCGCTGGTGGAGTACCACGTGCGGCAACGCGTGGAGCGGCTCCCGAACGTGGTGGTGCGGCCCGGCGTCGAGGCGGTGGGACTGCTCACCGGCCCGGACGGCGCGGCGGTGACCGGGGTACGGACCACCGGTAGCGACACTCCCGAGCCCGCCGACCTCGTCGTGGACGCCGCAGGCCGTGGGTCACGGGCGCTGGCCTGGCTGCGTGAGGTGGGAGTCGCGGAGCCGGACAGCTCCCGGGTCGATGTCGATGTCGTGTACGTGACGAGAAGTTACCGCTGGGAGCCGGGTCATCTCGACGGACGGCACGGTCTGCTCATCGTCCCGATGCCCGGCACCCCCCGTGGCGGCGCCGCCGTGCACGTGGAGGGCGACCGTTGGGTGGTGGCCCTCTTCGGACTGGCCGGCGACACCCCACCGGTGGACGACGAAGGCATGCTGGCGTTCGCGGAGTCGCTGCCGGTCCCTGATCTGGCCGACCTGCTACGCGAGGCGAAGCCGCTCGACGACCCGGTCAAGATGCGGTACCCGGCGAGCGAACGTTGGCACTTCGAGAAGGCGCGTCGCCGCCCCGACGGCTTCGTCGTGGTGGGTGACGCGCTGTGCAGCTTCAACCCGACCTACGGACAGGGGATGTCCGTCGCGGCGATGGAGGCGCTGATCCTCCGCGACCTGACCCGAGCCGGTACCGCCGGACTGCCGGGTCGGTTCTACCGGGCGGCGGCGAAGGCCATCGACGCGGCGTGGGCGCTCTCGGTCGGCGGTGATCTGAGGTTCCCCGAGATCGCCGGGCACCGCAGCGCAGTCGATCGGATGCTGGCCCGCTATCTGGACCGGTACCGGCTGGCCGCCACCGTAGATCCCACGCTCGCCAGGACGTTCCTCGGAGTCGCGCAGATGTTGGCGCCCGCCACCGCGATGGTGGCACCGGGACACCTCGTCAGGGTGTTCCGGGGAACCCGTCGGGCCCGAGCACGGCGGGCGGTCCAGGCTCCTACCCGTCGCCGCGCCGGGTAGGAGCCCGGACCTGACCGTCGGCGGTGCCGGCCACCCTGTCCGTGCGGTAGCGGTCGGTCCTCCGGCCGCACGTGGCGGCGTGCGGCCGGAGGCGGTGTGGCCCGGCCACACTCGAGGTTCTCGGTGTGGCCGGGCCGCGGTCGGCGTTTTCGGCTCAGCCGCCGCCGACCGGCAGGAGCGTCATGGCATGCCGGACGAGCTGGATCAGGGCCTGCTTGCTGGACTCGCGATCCCTCGCGTCGCACCACAGCAGCGGGACGGTCGGCGGGAGTTTCAACGCCGCGCGGATCTCCCGCTCCGTGTAGAGACACTCCCCGAAGAAGCGGTTGACGGCGGCGACGAAGGGAATCTGCCGTCGCTCGAAGTAGTCGATGGCGGGGAAGCTGCTGTTGAGCCTCCTGGTGTCCACCAGCACGATGGCGCCGATCGCACCCTGCGCCAACTCGTCCCACATGAACCAGAACCGGTCCTGTCCAGGCGTGCCGAACAGGTAGAGCACGACTTCGGACGCGATGGTGATGCGCCCGAAGTCCAGCGCGACCGTGGTACGCGTCTTGTTGTCCACGCCGGTGACGTCGTCGACACCGGCGCCGGCCTGGGTCAGAACCTCCTCTGTGGTCAACGGCGCGATCTCGCTGACCGAACCGACGAAGGTGGTTTTGCCGACGCCGAACCCACCGGCCACGACGAGCTTGACCGATCTACGATCCACGTTGCCCAGTCCCTTTTTCATAGTCGTTCGAGGCCGGCGAGTACCGCTTCCAGCAGTCGCATGTCGGTGACCCTCTGCTGCGCCGGAGAGCCGATCTTAAGGAGCCGCTGCTCCACCAGCACGTCGACCATCACCTTGACGATGGTGAGCGGCCGGTGCAGGTGGGCGCCGATCTCGGCCACCGACATCCAGTCCGTGCACTGGTTGATGATGTCCTGCAACTCCGGATCCAACCGGGTGTTGACCGGCACCGCGATGACCTGGGTCGCCAGGTCCAGGTCGCTGTTGCGGGGACGTGTCCGTCCGCGCACCAGGACGTAGAGCGGAACAAGCCCGCTCTCTTCGGCCTCGTCGTCGCCGCCGGTCCAGGACTCAGCCATGGCCTGTGCCTGGGCCACCGGTTGGTCGCATCGGGGCGGGTCGCGTCTCGGTGCTGAGATGCTCGCCGATGCGCGTCACCAGGCGGCCCATCTCGTAGGCGACCGTGCCCATGTCGACGGCCTGGTCGCAGAGTACGGCCAGCCGGGCGTTCTGCCCGGCGGCGGCGACGAACAACGTCTGATTGTCGTATTCGACGATGACCTGCTGTACGTACCCACTGTCGAAGCGTCGGCCCATGCCCGCGGCGACGCTGTACAGCGACGAGGCGCCGGCAGCCAGCAGCTCCGCGCCGTCCTGCGGCAGCGACGCCGATCGCTGGATCGTCAGCCCGTCGGTCGACAGCACCAGGGCGTCGATGACGTTGGGGACCTTCAACAGGTCGTCCAACATCCAGGTCAGGTCCTGTGAGGTCGAGTTGGTCACGCTTTCCTGCCTTGATCGTCATTGGGCTTCTGGATCCCCGCGGCCCGGCCGGCGGCCCACCCTCGTTGGTAGCCGGCGAGCCGGTCCCGAGCCTGCTCGGCCGGGCGCGCGGGCCCGGCCGCCCTCGGTGCGGCGGCGGAGGTGGGGTCGGCGCGCAGTCCGGGCGCGATGTGCTGTTGTGGATCCCGCTGCGGCAGCGGCGGCCGGCTGGCCGCCTGTGGGCCCGGCGAGCCGCCACCGACCCCGCTGGGCACGGGCGGTGCGCCCGGTCCGGCACCGGAACCCGACCGGGCGGTACCGTTCGGCGACGCCGCGACCGGGGCGGGCGCGGGGGACGCGGCGGGACGCGGCTCGCGCCGGGTCACCTTCTCCGGCTTCGGGGCCGCCGGGCCGGCCGTGGCCGGTGACTGGGCGGTCGGCTCGGGACGGTCGGCGGCGTCACCGACGGCGATGACCCGCTTCGGCAGGAGTACGACCGCCAGCAGCCCTCCGTACGCCGAGGGGCGCAGGGTCACCTGGATGCCGTGCCGCTTGGCCAGCTCCGTGACCACGTGCAGACCGATCTGCGCGCCGTCCTTGAGGGCCGTCACGTCCGGTGTGGGTGCGGTCCTGAGCAGCTCGTTGGCCCGGTCCAGGGCGTCGGAGCGCATCCCGACCCCGGAGTCCTCGACCTCCACGGCGAGGCCGTTCGCGACCTCGTTGGCGGTCACCCAGACGGTGGTGCCGGGCGGGCTGAACGCGAGCGCGTTGTCCAGGAGTTCGGAGAGCAGGTGGATGGTGCCGGCGACCGCCTGACCGACGATCGCCACGTCGGGCGCTCCGCGCAGGGTGATGCGCTGGTAGTGCTGTGCCTCCGCGAACGCCGCCAGCAGCACCCGACGGACCGGTACCGGACTCTGGAAGCGTCGGCCGATCTGGCCACCGGCCAGGATGAGGAGGTTTTCCAGGAACCGCCGGGCCTGCGTCAGCTGGTGGTTGATGTCGAACAGCTCACTCAACAGCTTCTCGTCGCCGACCCGGTGCTGAACTCCCTCGATGACCTTCAGGCCCCGTTGCAGCGGCCGCTGCGGACGGCGCGCGACCCCCATCAGCATCGCGGTACTGGCGGCCCGGGTCGTCGCCTCGTCGATCGCCGCAGCCGCCGCGGCCCGCAACGACCTGTTGATGACCTCGGCCAGTTGGCCGATCTCGTCGCTGCCGTAGTCCCGGAACGACAGCTCGGCCTCGGGATCGACCTTTTCGTGCCGGCGCAGCCGCTCCATCATCGCCGGCAGCCGCTGGTCCACCATTGTCGCGGCGTCGTCGCCCAGGTTCGCCAGCCGTACCGGCAGCTCACGCGACTTCCGCCACGCCCAGAGGATCGCGGCGCCCGCGATGGACGCCGCGACCAGGCTCGCCAGCGACGCCATCAGCAACTGGTTGTTGCCGGTGCGCAGGGCCTCTGCGGAGACCTCGTCGGCCTGCTGGACGGTCATCTCGATCAGCCGCTCCGAGACCTGCCCGGTCAGCGCCTCCCAGCGCGACCTGGTGGCGGCGAGGCTGCGGGGGACGCCGTCCTGCCACGCACCGCCCGTGATGATCGCTTGCTCTGCGGCCACCAGATCCCGCCACACGTCGCTGCCCGTGAGCTGCTCAAGGCGCTCACCCGGGCCCGGCCGCAGGTGCGGGGTGACGGTGGTCAGGCCGGCGTGGTACGAGCCGACCAGGCTGACGAACTCCAGATAGTCCTGCTGGCCGAGGGCCCGCGCGCCGAACGCGCCATCCATCCTCGATGCCGCCCGGGACATCAGGTCGCTGGCCCGGAACGCATCGGTGGCCGTGATGCCGCCCTGCGTCGCGGTCACGTCCGGGACGACCCGGGCCTGGGTGTCGAAGAGGGTGGTCGCGGCATCGAGCAGGTTGTTGTAGAAGCTGAAGGCCCGCTGCCCGTCGATCGAACGGGAGTCCACTGTGCTGCGTACGCTCGGCAGCTGGTCGAGGAACTCGGTCAGCGCCTGCCACCGCGTCACGATAGAGTCGGGGGCGTTGCCGAGCGCTTCAGTCGCCACGGCGCGCAGCTCGGAGAGCCGATCGTCGGTCAGTTTCCGCTGGTCGACGAGGGGTTGCAGATCACCGGACCGCTGTGCCAGGTGGGTGATGCTCAGCCGCCGCTCCTGCATGATCGAGGTCAACGCGGAAACTGCCGGGATCGACACGCTCCGAACCGAGTCGGCGACCGCTCTGGTATAGAAGCCCTGGAAGACGAGGTACCCGGACGCCACGAGCCAGAGGACCACGACGACGATGCTGGGGGCGAGCACCAGTCGAATGACGTGCCGCCTGATGGACTTCTGCCCGCCACGGCGTCGAGCCGACGTCGTTGACTGACCACGGGTCTCCGGCCCACCCGCACGGTCGGCCTGTGAATGCGTCAACTTTCATCCAATCATGGCTCAATGGGACCAGCAGGGCGAACGTTACGACCAACGCCGATGCGGGCGCAACCCTGCCTAACGCCTACGAAGGACGGTTGCCCACAGCCGCCCGGACGGACGTGCAAGAGGCTGCGTCAGACCGTCGGCACGTCTCGGCTGGACGGCGCTACGGCTGGACGACCGGACGGCCGGGGCTTCTGCCGGGTACTCCCGGACCGGTGCCGGCGCGACGTGTCGGCGGCCACCATCGGTTCGGTGCCCGGCGACGCTCCAAAGCGGACGGCGGCGTCGGTTTCGCGCCTGCGGGCGGTATCGGAATCGCCCGCCGTGCCGGCCGTTCAGGCGAGGCGCGTCAGTCCGTTTCGGACCCGGACCGCGAGACCGGCCGCAGGGCCACGGGATGCACGGTCACTGCCGGTCCGTGGATCCCGGCGGCAGCGCGGCAGGCGCCTGCGACGGCGCGACGGCCCGGTGTTGCTGCGGCGGCCCCTGCACCTGTGGGCGGCCCGCCATCGGCGGTTGACATCCCGGCGGGAACGGCTGACCGAACATCACGGCCGAGATGAGCACGGTCAGCCAGGGCACCCACGGACCGCGCAGCATCAGCGGCGGTGCGCCCTCGAACTGCATGACCAGCGCCCAGCTGCGCAGATCGGGGTGGATGGAGACCAGCGAGCCCAGGTGGAGGGAGTTCCACTTGTTGTCGATCATCACGAGGAGCCGTTGGTCGGTGACCACCGCCGGCGCCCTGCCCATGAAGCGCCACTGCGGCCTCGCCTGTTCCTCCGCACGTCGCCGCTTCCGCGCGTCGCTGGCGGCACCGACCGCCATTCCCGCCGCGACGAACAGCAGGCCGCCGTGGAATCCGTAACCGCCGGTGGTGTACTCGACGTCCATTCCGTGGAATATGCTGACGTCGACCGTGAGCGCGGCGAACTGTGACTCGCCCGGCCGGGTCATGATGGTCGGCCTGATCGGTCGTGGACGATTGCCTCTGTTCACCATTTCGACCAATGCATTCATCGCGGCCCAGCCGCGTTGGGCCTCGAACGCCTCAGCCTGCGCCCGTTCGCTCGCCGACATCAGAACCTCCGCAGTAGCAGTGCGGAGGAATCGTCGCATCGGCTTGCATGATCAATCCATGGCGTTCGGCCGGTCGCGGAAAGGACCAACCGATCGGCCGGTACGCCGCACCGATCATTGCCGCAGCTGTCCCAGTTCGGTCACGCGAGGGTGGGTTCCGGGTGATTCGATTCCGAACTGGAATCTGGTTCCGGCCCGGGCGCCGGGCATTCATCGTTGTCCCGGGAGGCTGCTCCGCCGGCTTTCCTCGATCACGTCGTCGACGATCTCGGCGAGTCGGTGCACCCCCCGAGTGCTGGCCATCCGGTCGGCGATCCGCCGCGCGGCGTCTCGGTACCGGTGGTCGTCGAGCACGGCGCGGACGGCACGGCGGATGGCGGACGGTGTCGGGGTCTCGGTCCTGAGACGGCGGCCGACACCGGCCCAGGCGACCCGGGCGATGACCTCGGGCTTGTCCTCGTGGCTGCCGGCGGCGACGATCGGCACCCCGTAGCGCAGGGCGTACTGCACACCGCCGTATCCGCCATTCGTCACGTAGACGTCGGTCCTCGGCAGGAGATCGTCGTAGGGCAGGAACTCGGCCGCCCGGGCGTTCGCGGGCAGCGGCGGCAGCGAATCGACCGGGCGTCCACCGGTCGCCACGGCAATCAGCACGTTCTCGTCGGCGAGACCGTCGAGCGCCGGCCCGATGAGTTGTCCGTAGTCGCTGTTCGCGATCGTGCCCTGGGTGAGGTGGACGACGGGGCGCGCGCCGTCCAGCTCCGGCCACCAGGGCGGAAGCGGCGCCCGCGACCCGGAGGCGGAGATCGGTCCGGTGAAGTGCAGGGTGGCGGGGGCGTCGGACCGGGGGTACTCGAACTCGGGCACGGTGAACTGCACGATCGCCTCGGCGTGGCGCGGCCAGTCGAGCACCGGGAACGGGATCGAACGCCCGTGCAACCGCTGGAAGATCTGCTCGGCGATCCGTTCGAACGGCGGGAACACGACCCTGCGGGTCACGGTGGCCAGGGTGGCGTCGCGGAGTCGGCCCAGCGGGCCGCGCAGCGGGGTGAGCCCGGTGCCGAACGGCGCGGTGTCACGGCTGGAGATCATCAGTGGACAGATGCCGCACATCACGACCGGCGGCCGTACGCCGAGGGGGTGGCCGAGCAGGAACGCCCCGCCCACGAAGGCCGGGTCGGCCAGCACCGCGTCGGCTGGCTCGGCGGCGTGCGCCGCCATCACGGCGTCGTGCTGGGGCAACCCGGGGCGTACGAAGATGTGCTCGATGTCGTGGGCGAGCGCCTTGGTGCCCCGCAGGGCGGCGCGCTCGGGAAAGGTTTCGTTCCAGTCCTGCCGGTCGTCGAAGTCGGCCTCGGCCGGCAGTGGCAGGTGGGTGGCGCCGGTGGCCTGGACGGTCTCGGCGAATCTGGCTCCGGTGATGAACCGGACCCGGTCTCCCCGCCCGGCGAAGTGCCGCGCGACCGCGAGCAGCGGTGTGACGTGCCCGTGGATGGGCATCGTGGCGATGATGATCGACGCCATGGCGGCACCCCGCTCTGGGCTCCAGGGTGGAGGATACTATTGGGAACCATGGAGCAGTATTCATCTTCATGGCGTGGTAGTCAATATGACGGCTGCTGACGGCCGTACCCGTACCTACCGGTCGGAGCTACGGGATCGGCAGGCGGCGGAGACTAGGCGGCGCGTCGTCGAGGCCGCCATCGAGGTGTTCGGTCAGCACGGCTACCAGGCCGCCACCTTCGCGCAGATCGCGAGGCGGGCCGGCGTCTCCGTCGAGACGGTGCGCAGGCACGGTCCGAAGGCGGCGATCATGTGGGCCGCGGTCGAGGTCGCG
>NZ_JAZGQL010000034.1:0-124014 GCF_036421995.1 Plantactinospora veratri | reverse complement strand
CTTCGGTGTCGAAGGACGCGACCTCGACTTCCTCGCCACCGAGCGGGGCGCGGCCCTGCTCCGGGTCCCGGACCGGGACGGGTTCGCGGTCTTCATCGCCGAGACGATGCTCGACATCAACGAACCGTCGGCCGGGGTCTGGGCCGCGGTCACCGGCGCGGCGACCGGAGACGGCGAACTGCGCGGTCACCTGGCCGAGCGGCTCGCCGAGATCAGGAGACAGGTCGAGCGCGTACTCCGACTGGCCGCCGAGCGCGGCTGGTTGCGCACCGACGTGCCCTTCGACGACCTTGTCGAGACGTTCTGCGTCATCACCAGCGTCGAGAGCTACCTGCGCTTCGTACGCCTGGACGGCAAGTCGCCCGAGGAGTACAAGGCGTTCGTCGCCCGAACCGTACGCGAGACGATCCTCGGCGGTGTCGTCGGCGCTGGCGGGATGGTCGCCGATCCAGGCGTACCCGCGAGCCCGCACGCTGAGTATCCGACAGACCGGATCGGAGCCTCGAAGTGACCGCTACCATTTCCTCGGCGCCGGGCAGGCCGGATGCCAGCATCCGCGACCGGGTTTCCGAAGGTGACCGGCGAGCCCGGCCCACACCTGGAATCCGGCTCCGGCCACTCGGATCAACGGAGCGGATCACCTCAGGCGTGCCTGGCGCATCTCACGCCAGTCGGTCGGCACTCGGGCCGCGGACCCGTGTCGACGATTATTCGATATCCGGTCGAGGGGAGGGCTCGCGGTGCATCGCACAGGGGATGTCCGCACCGGTCCGGGACAGCCGTGCGCCGGGCCGTCCAGACCCCGTTCAGTCGCGGTCCAGTCGTGGCTGGCACTGTCGACCAATACCACGACGTCGAGCGAGTAATCGTGATGCTCGCACAGGATCCGGATCCGTTCGCGGGATCTCCGCAGGTCGGGATTCGGGAGACCGAACCGATCGGTACGTGCCGGGAAGACCGTCGCAACGATTGGAGCATTCGTAGACGACGTTGACCGAGCCGCAATCCCGAACGGCTCAGCCGACATCTGGGGGGATGTCGGTGTCCGCGGCAGGGAGGGGGCAACCCGTGGACCGCATCGGGGCACCACTGATCGCACGATCCGGCCTGGTCCAGCAGGTCCTCAGCGCGGTGACCGCAGACCGTGGCGCCGTGCTGGTGGGGCAACGGGGGACCGGCCGGACCACCCTGGTCGAACTCGTCACCCGACAACTCTCGGCCGACCGGTACGCCGTGACCCGTACCACCGCGACCGAGGCGGGGCGGCCGATTCCGTTCGGACCGTTCAGCCAACTGTTTCCGGTCACCGGCGACCCGGCCCTGGTACCGGGCCGGATCCGCGCCGAACTCGTCCGACGTGGACGGTCGCGTACCCCGCTGCTGGTGGTGGAGGACGCGCACTGGATGGACGACCGGTCGGCGAGCACCCTGCTCGGCCTCGCGCAGGACGGCCACATCCGGTTGATGGTCACCACCCGGGCGGAGGTGGCAGCGCCCGATGCCGTCGTGGCGCTCTGGAAGGACCGGCACCTGCGTCGGGTCGACCTGCCACCGCTGGACCCGACCGAGACGGCGACCCTGATGCGGGCGATGCTCGGCGACGCGGTCGCCTCGACCACCGTCCAGCTCGTCTACCAGTGGACCGGCGGCAACCCGCGACTGGCGACCGAACTGGTCCGGCACGGCATCACCACGGGGCGACTGGTGCCCGACCGGGGCCTGTGGTGGTGGCGCGGCGCCCTCAGCGTGCCGCCGCAGCTGGTCGAACTCTTCCTGCCCGGACCGAACCGGCTCACCCCGACCCACCGGGACGCGCTGGCCGCGGTCGCGGTCAGCGACGACGTGCCGATCGAGCTGATCGACCGGGTCGCCCCGGCCGCCGTCGAGGAACTCGAGGACCTGGACCTGTTGCGGACCACGGACACCGAGGACGGGGTGTCGGTGGGATTCAGCCATCCACTGCTCCAGGCGATCGTCTGGGCACAGGTCTCGCCGGCCCGGCGGCGCCGGATCGCGTCGGCGCTCATCGAGGCGGCCGTCGGGGGTGCGGCACCCGATCCGGTAACGGTCGCCCGCTGGCAGGTGGCCGCGGGCGCGCCGGTCCACCCCGGAGTGCTGACCGATGCCGCCCGCAGAGTACGTCCGCACAGTCCGGAGCAGGCGCTCCGGCTGGCGCGGATCGCGTTCGGTCAGGACCCGTCGGCCCGCACCACCGTCGTACTGGCCGACGCGCTCGCCGAGCAGGGGAGCGGCCGCGAGGCGCAGTCGGTACTCCACCAGGCGACCGCCTCCGAGCACTCGGCCACCGGGCGGATCGTGCTCTCGACCGCGCTCGCCGTGCACCGCTGTGCGACGGAACGCGACCCGGCCTCGGCCCACGCCGACCTGCGGGCACTGCACGCCGCCGCGTCGCTCGCCGCGCCCGGGGCCGTGGACGTCGTCGACGCCGCCGATGCGCTGATCCTGCTGCTCGGCCAGCGGCCGGCCGAAGCGGTCCGGGTCGCCGACCGGCTGCTGCACCGGCACTCCGCCACCGGATCCGTCGGCAGCTCCGCCGTACTGAGGTGCCGGATCGCCCGAACGGTGGCGCTGGCCCTCCTCGGCCGCACCGACGAGGCCGCTGGCGGGGCGGCGATGCTGGCCGCCACCAGCGGCGACGACCGGGCGCCGGAGGCGGCGGGTCTGGCCGCAGCGGTCCGCTGCCTGCTCGCGCTCTGGCGGGACGGCAGCGCCACCCTGCCGGTCACCGACCCGATCCTCGGCCGCTGGCCGAGACCGCCGGGAGAGGTACCCGGCACCCGGCTGCGCGCCGTCGACTGGCCGCTGCTGGCCGGGTACGCGCGGCTGCTCCGGGGCGAGTACTCCGCCGCCGTCGAGCCGCTGCGTGAGGCGCTGGCCCAACAGGCCGTCGGTTTCCGGCTGTTCCGGTCGGAGGCGTCGGCGTGGCTCGCCGTGTCGCTGGCTTCGGCAGGGCGGCCGGACGAGGCGCAGCGGGTACTCGACGTGGAGCCTCCGGACCGGTTGGCGGTGCTGCCGGGTCTCCGGCCGTGGGCCGACGGTGCGGTCGCCGCCGCCCGTGGCGACACCCGGTCCGCCGGGCGGCGTCTCGACGAGGCGGCGACGGCGGCCCGCGCGGCGGGTTGCCGGAGCGTGGAGTTGCAGTACCTGACCTGGGCGGCGCGGTTGCCGCCCGCCGACCGGCCGGTCGGGTTGGCCGACCGGCTCGCCACCTGCCTCCGGTACGTCGAGGCGAGGCGGCTGGCGACCGAGGCGCGCGGCGAACTGGCGCTGCTGAACCGGGACCGTGCGGGCCTGCTTGAGCAGGCCAACCGGCTCGCCGAGATGGGGCTGCACCGGCGGGCCTTCCGGCTGGCCGAGGCCGCCACGAGGGTGTTGTCCGGGCGTGACCAGGACTACGCCGCTGCGGTCGCGCTGGCCGGCCGGCTCCGGAACACCCTCGGCCTGCCCGCACCGAACCTGGCCTCACCGACCCTGACGGTCCGGGAGAACGAGGTCGCGGCCCTCGCCGCCGGCGGCCTGTCCAATCGGGAGATCGCGATCCGGCTGGTCGTGTCGGCCAGGACCGTCGAGAGCCACCTGGCCCGGGTGTACCGGAAACTAGGCATCGGTTCCCGTCGTGAGCTGCGGGCGGACTGGTTCAGCCGCTCGGTCGAGGGCGGCCCGGGGGAGCCCGGCGCCCCGGACGCCTACCCGGGCTGAACCGCGCCTGCCCGGACCTCGACCCCGACCGCTCTCGCGGCCGACGACAGGACCGTCGGGCCGGAGGCGTACGCGGCGGCGTGCAACGCGTACATCTCCGCGTAGCGGCCGCCCCGGCCGAGCAGCTCGGCGTGCGGGCCGTACTCCACGATCCGGCCCTCGTGCAGGACCACGATCAGGTCGGCGTCGCGTACCGTGTTCAGCCGGTGCGACACCACGACGGTGGTCGGCGTACCGGCGGCCGGGGTGGCCGGGGCGAGAAATTTGTGCAGCAGTTCGGCCTCGCTGTCCGGGTCGAGGCTCGCCGCCGGCTCGTCGAGCAGCACCAGCGCGGGGCGGGTGCGCATCCGGCCCCGGGCCAGCGCGAGCTTCTGCCACTGCCCGGACGACAGGTCGGTGCCGTCCGGGAAGGTCCGGCCGAGCCGACTCTCCAGGCCGGCCGGGAGTTCGGCCACGAAGGTGTCCGCGCCGGCCGATTCCAGCGCGCTGCCCACGGCCTCCCGGTCGTCGATCGCGCCGAGCCGGCCGACGCCGACCGACTCCCTCGCCAGCAGCTCGAACCGGCAGAAGTCCTGGAAAACCCCGGTGACCCGGCCGCGCCACGCGTCCGGTTCCACCTGCGCCAGGTCCTGACCGCCGAAGGTGATCTGCCCGGTCGACGGCGGGTAGAGGCCCGCCAGCAGTGCCACCAGGGTGGACTTGCCGGCACCGTTGTCACCGACGACCGCGACGGTGGCCCCGGCGGGCAGCCGCAGGTCGATCGGGCCCAGCGCCGCGGTCGCCCCGCCGGGATACCGGAAACTGACGCCGTGCAGGACGAGGTCGCCCTGCTCCGGCAGCTCCCGGCCGGGCCCGGTGGCGGCGGTGCGGTGCGGGTGCCGGGCCAGGCGCTGGTAGAGCGCGACGGTGTGCAGCGCACGGCGCAGCCAGCCGATCAACCAGCTCAGTCCGGTGGTGGCGCCGACCAACCGGGTACCGAGCAGCAGCACCAGCACGGCCTCCCCGGCGGAGGCGGTGCCGGCGAGCACGGACCGGGTGACGACGTAGAGTCCGGCCACCAGCGCGACGCAGAAGAGCAGCCAACCGGCCGCCGCCGCGACGGCGCCGCGGGTCCGGGCCGCCTCCCGGCGCCGCGCCGAGACGGTGAAGGCCTCCCGGTGCCGGGCGGCGATCTCGCCGCCGAGCCGGTACAGCCGGACCTCACCGGCAGCGGCCGGGTCGGTGGCCAGGGTCAGCAGGGCGGCGCGGTGCCGGTCGGCCTCGGCGCCGGCCACCTCGGCCGCGGCGACGATGTTCGCCTGCCAGCGGATGGCGAGGGCCAGCGGCACGATGAAGAGCGGCAGCAGGGCCAGCAACGGGTTGACGACGGCCATCAGGACCACTGCGGCCACGAACCGGGCCAGCAGGCCGGCGTTCTCGACCAGCGCCGCGAACGCCCCGCCGAACTCGGTCCGGCGCTGCCGTACCAGCTCGGCGGTGTCGAGGAACTCGGGGTCGTGGTAGTGGCTGAGGTGGGCGGGGCCGGAGCACAACGTCATCAGCCGGCGGTCGAACTCCAGCCCGACGCGCTGCTGGAGCACCTGCCGCAGGTCGGTGGCGACCGCGCTGGCCTGGTGCACGAAGACGGTGACGAGCACGAGGAGCAGGCCGCCGGTCAGCGCCTCGGTGAGCTGCCCGGCGACCGCACCGTCGACCATGCCGCGCAGGCCGAGTGCCTGTGCCGCCGCGACGATGTTGAACAGCGGGACGAGCACCATGACCAGTACCGCGCGTCGCGGGTCGGCCCGGACCGCGACACCCACCACCAGCCGGGCGGCGCTCAGCCAGCTACCCACGACGGCCTCCTGCGGAATCGGTGAAGGGCGCGGACTGCACCCGGAACATCTGGGCGTACCGGCCGTCGGCGGCCAGCAGTTCGTCGTGGCTGCCGTACTCGCTCACCCGGCCGCCCCGCAGCACGGCGATCCGCTCGGCGAGCCGGACGGTGGCGAACCGGTGTGACACCAGGATCGTGGTGATCCCGGCGGTGATCTCCAGGAACCGGGCGTAGAGCTCGTACTCCGCCTCGATGTCCAGGTGCGCGGTGGGTTCGTCCAGGACGAGGACCCGGGCACCGTGGCGCACCGCGTAGAGCGCCCGGCTCAGCGCCAGCCGCTGCCACTGGCCGCCGGACAGCTCGGTCCCGCCCGTGTAGGCGCTGGTGAGCGGGGTGTCCCAGCCGTCCGCCAACCCCTGCTCGACTCCGAGGAAGCCGCCGAGTCGGGCGGCCTCGACGACCGCCCCGTCGGTGGCGGCGGCCTCGACCGCGCCGAAGGCGATGTTGTCGCGTACCGAGAACGGGTACCGGCCGAAGTCCTGGAAGACGACGGCCAGTTGCCGACGCCAGCTCGCGAGGTCGTACTCGTGCAGGTCCCGCCCGTCGACGCGGATCAGGCCGGCGTCCGGCCGGTACAGCCCGGCCAGCAGCTTGGTGACGGTGCTCTTGCCGGCGCCGTTGTCCCCGACGATCGCCAGCGACGATCCGGCCGGAATGACGAGGTCCAGGTCGTCGACGACCGGGCGGCGGTCGCCGGGATATCCGAAGCGGACCCGCGCGAAGCGGATCTCACGCTGCGGCAGCCCGGTCGCGGCCAGCCCGGTGGCGCCGGAGGGCGGGGTACCCAGCGCGCTCACCGCCAGTGCCGGCGGTACGGCGGCACTGGCCAGGTGCAGCCGCCGTTGCAGGTCGCCGGTGAAGCCGAGGGCGAAGAATCCGAGCAGCGACTGGAGGGCGATGGTCAGCTCCCCGACCGGCGGGTCGCCGTTGCTGGCCCCGTACGCCAGCGGCACCACCACGACGACGTGCGCCGCCAGCAGCAGCGCGCTCGCCGCCACATGCCGCCGGCCGTCGGTGGTCTTGCGGCGCATCTCGACGACGCCGTCCCACCACTCCCGGGTGAAGCGTTCGACGAGCCACTGGTGCAGGCCGAACAGGCGCAGCTCCTTGGCCGACGGCGCGGTCACCGCGAGGTCGCGCAGGTACGCCGCGTGCCGTAGCTGGACCGTTCTCGCGGTGTTGGCGGCGACGGCCCGGGCCATCTCCTTCTCCTGCCAGCGGCCGGTGACGATCCAGGCGGCACCGAGTACGACCGGCATCCACCACTGCCCGGCCCAGCCGAGCAGGATCGCGGCGGCCAACCCGGTGAGTCGGAGCGGGACCAGGGCGGCCAGCGCGTTGACGGCCTGGCCGGGGGCGTGCGCGCCGATCCCGACCCCGCGCGCCCGTTCGAGCTGGTCGGTGAGGTCCGGGTCGTCCAGGTGCGCGACCCCTGTCGGGCGTAGTGCCCCCTCGACCGTGCGTTGGGCCAGGCTGCCGTCGACCGCGGTGCTCAGCATCGCCGTGACCATCGCGCGGATCGGCTCCAGGGCGATGTCCAGGACGAGCGCCAGTGCCAGGAGGGTGAGCCCGGACCACGCCTGCCGGGACGCCTCCGGGCCGGCGTCGGCGGTCAGCGCCGTGACCAGTCGCCCGATCGCCAGCGGCAGCAGTACGACCCCCGCGACCTGTCCGGCGGTCAGCGCGCCGAGCAGCACGGTCAGCGGGGCGTTGACGCGCGGCAGCTCGCGGACCAGTGCCGCGACGGCGCCGGGGTGGCGGGTCGGGCCGGCTGTCGGTGAGGTCGACACGGGCACACTCCTTGCGACGTCGACGGTTTCGGCGGTTCGGCGCCGCGGTGGCCACCTGTCATGGGGGTGGCCACCGCCATCAGGCACCTGCCCCTTACGAGACGTCGACCGGCGGGTAAGCGCGCATGATCCACCTCCTCTGCTGGCGACGGGCGGCGGGCCGTGGCGGCCGCCACGCCGCAACGCTAGGTGGCGCGGCGCACCGGGGAATCGGTGCTCGGGTACGCAACCGCCGGGCCGGCACCACCGACGGTCGACGGGTACGGGTGGCTTGTCGGGCGCCGCGGCCTGCGTATCCGGTCGTGTCTCTTGCGTACCCCTCGCCCGATGTCCCGGGCGGTCCGGTGCCCGTACGGTTCCGGCGACCGCACCGCCGATTCCTCCGGGAGAGCCGTCTGATGAATGTCGACGCGGGTCCGAACGTCCTCATCTGGGACGTCACCTTCGCCTGTCCGCTGCGCTGCTCCCACTGCTACACCGAGTCGGGCCGGCGCCGCCCGCAGAACCTGAGCCACGAGGAGATGCTGAAGGTGACGGACGCGCTGATCACCTTCCGGCCGGCCATGATCACGCTCTGCGGGGGTGAGCCGCTCACCGTGCCGCGCATCGTGGAGGTGGTGGAACGGTTCGCCGCGGCCGGGGTACGGGTCTTTCTGTACACCAGTGGCTGGTCGCTGCCGGAGCAGACGGTCCGGGACCTGGCCGGCCTCGTCGCCAAGCTGGTGGTCAGTGTCGACGGCGCGACGGCGGAGGTGCACGACCGGATCCGTGGCCGGGCCGGTTCCTTCGACCGGGCGATGGCCGCGCTGGCGCTGCTCGACGCGGAGGCCGCCCGGCGGGCCTCGGCGGGGGAGTCCCCGCTGCGGTTCGGCATCGACAACGTGGTGGTCCGGAGCAACTACCACCAGCTCGACGAGATGTGTGCCTCCGTCGCGCCACGGTTTCCGCACCTGAGCGAGGTGGCGTTCGGCGCGGTGGTGCCGACCGGCCTGGCCAGCCGGGTGTCCTACGGCGAGCACGAGATGTTGACCGACGAGCAGGTCGCGGCACTGGTCGACGAGGCGACGCGGCAGCGGCTCCAGCAGGCCGCGCCGCCCTCGGTGACCGTCTCCACCACGGACAACTTCGGCGTGCAGATGCACCCCGACTACGTCGCCAGCCACCCCGACTTCCGGCCGCTGGAGATCGAGCCGGACGGCGGGGTACGGGCGATGCCGATCTACGAGGGCACCGTCGGCAACCTGCTGACCGAGGAGCCGTTCGTGCTCTGGGAACGCGCCCGGAGCCGCTGGGACGACCCCTTCGTGGTGGAGACGCTGCGCGGCATCCGTACCCGGACGGACTGGGCCGAGGCGGTGCGCCGGATCGACTACCGGTTCGGTTCGGACGAGGTCCGGGCCCGGATCGACCGCCGCCCGGTCTTCGACCCGGCGCAGGCACCCCGGCGGCTCGCGCTGCGACCGGTCGGCGCCAGGTCGCTGCGCTGAGTCGGCGGCGCCGGGCGGTTTCGTCAGCCCGCGTCACCGGTGACCGCTGCCCGCCACAGGGGGGCGCGAGGATTGATTCCCATACCGCCCGGGCGTCGCTGTTCCTTCCGGAGGGACGCCTTGATCCGTACCCGGCGTACGACGTCATCCGGGCGCGCCGCGACCGCCTGGTGCTGCGCGGCTACTCACGCTGCCGGTCGCCACCGCCTGAGCTGGGGGCGCCGGCCACGGCGCCCCCACCGTCAGCGAGTCCGACGTCGGCGGGACCGAGGTGACCGCCCCGGTGCCCGCCGGTTCACCCGATCGTCACCTCGGTGGTCATCTGCCGGTCGTGGCCGACCTTCCGTTCCGGTCCGACCAGGCGTACCCGGAAGGTGTGCCGGTGGTCGTCGCTGGACGCGGAGAGTCGCAGCTCGATCTCGCCCGGCTCGACGATGCGGTGGCCGGCCTGCCCGGTGAACGAGGTGAGTTCGGCGTGCATCCGGAACCTGACCGTGCGCGCCTCGCCGGGTTCGAGCCGCACCTTGGCGTACCCGACGAGCTGCACCACCGGTCGGGTCACCTGGGCCACCGGGTCGTGCAGGTAGAGCTGCACCACGTCGGCACCGGTGCGGTCCCCGACATTGCGGACGGTGACCCCGACGGTGACGACGCCGTCGGTCTCGATCTCCGCCGGCACGTCGTCGTCGACCTCCCAGGCGAATTTCGTGTACGACAGTCCGTAGCCGAACGGGAACAGCGGCGTGGGGTCGACGCTGCTGACCTTGCCTCGCCGGCCGAGTTTCGGCGTCAGGTAGGTGCCCGGCTGTCCACCGGATTCGCGCGGCATGCTGACCGGCAGCCGACCGCTCGGACAGACCCGTCCGGAGAGGACGCCGGCCACCGCCCCGGCGCCCTCCTGGCCGGGGAAGAACGCCTGGACGATCGCGCCGAGCCGGTCGGCCCACCGGCCGAGCGCGTACGGGCGGCCGGAGAGCAGCACCAGCACCACCGGCGTACCGGTGTCGAGCAGGGCGTCCAGCAGTTCCTCCTGTAGTCCGGGCAGCCGCAGGTCGGCCACGTCGCAGCCCTCGCCGGAGGTACCGCTGCCGAACATGCCGGCCCGGTCACCGAGTACGGCCACGCAGACGTCGGCTGCGGCGGCGGCGGACCGTGCGGCCGCGAGCCCGGCCCGATCCGCGCTGTCCACGCCGCAGCCGGTGGCGAGGGTCAGTTCCGCCCCGGGCAGTTCCGCACCGAGCGCCTCCCAGACGGTACGGATCTCGACACCCGCCGGCATCTCCGGGAAATTGCGGCCGAGGTGGCTCGGGAAGGCGTAGCAGCCGAGCATTCCGGTGGTGTCGTCGGCGAGCGGCCCGACGACCGCGATGCGCGCGTCGGCGGGCAGCGGCAGGCTGCCGTCGTTGCCGAGCAGCACGACGGACTCTTCGGCGATCTGCCGCGACAGCTCCCGGGCCTGCGGCGGATCGAGGTCCGGGACGTCACCGTCGGCGGCCCGGTCGGGCCGCCAGTCCGGGTCCAGCAGGCCCAGCTCGCACTTCTGCCGGAGCACCCGGGTGACCGCCCGGTCGACCAGGCCCTCCGGGACCAACCCGGACCGGACCGCGTCGAGCAGCGGGGTGCCGAAGCAGCGTGCGCCCGGCAGTTCCACGTCCACCCCGGCCGCCAGGGCGAGGGCGGCCGCCTGTGCCGGACCGTCCGCCACGCCGTGCAGCAGTTCCAGGAAGGAGACGGCGTAGTAGTCGGAGACCACCGTGCCGGAGAAGCCCCACTCGTCCCGCAACAGGTTGGTGAGGATCGCGGCGTCGGCTCCGGTCGGCACACCGTCGATCTCGGAGTACGAGGGCATCACCGAGCGGGCTCCGGCGTCGCGTACCGCCATCTCGAACGGTGGCAGGATCACGTCGGAGAGCTCCCGCTGCCCGATCGACACCGGTGCCGCGTTGCGCCCGGCGCGGGAGGAGGAGTATCCGGCGAAGTGCTTGAGGGTGGCGACGACGCCGGTCGACTGGAGACCGCGGACGTACCCGGTGCCCACCGTGCCGACCAGATAGGGGTCCTCGCCGATGGTCTCCTCGGTCCGCCCCCAGCGCAGGTCGCGGGTCACGTCGAGCACCGGTGCCATGCCCTGGTGCGCGCCGACCAGGCGGATGGCCGCGCCGATCTCGGCGGCCATCCGTTCGACGAGTCCGGGATCGAAGGTGGCGCCCCAGGCCAGCGGTGCGGGAAAGATCGTCGCGCCCAGGGTCATGAAGCCGGTCAGGCACTCCTCGTGCGCGATCGCCGGGATGCCGAACCGGTTGCCGGCGACCAGTTCGGCCTGCAACCGGGCCAGTGTCGCGCTGCCCTGCGCCGGGGTGACCGGTGCGGTGCCGAGGGTGCGGGTCAGTTGGCCCAGCCCGTCGCCGATCAGCACGTCCCAGGACGGCGTCTCGTCGGCCAGATTGTGTTGATGCGGCGCCAGGTCGTCGCCGGTGGCGGACCCGCCGATCCAGATTGACCGGAGCTGGCCGACCTTCTCCTCCACGGTCATCCGCCCGAGCAGGTCGGCGACCCGCTCGTCGATCGGTAACGCGGGATCGCGCCATGGCTGATCCGGGACACCATCCACATTGCCGGGCACGAATGTCTGTGGGTGGCTGCGGGCGTCAGCGCTGCTTGTCACGCTCGTCTCCTGTCGCTGTCACGGGACCTCTCGACGCCGGTTCGGCGCCGGGATGCGAGGCAATTTCCGGAGGTTCTCCGGAAGGTGGCAACCGGGTACTCGGCATCGACGGTCAGGGTAATGCTGGTGGCGCGCCACATGCTAGCTCGTGCTCACGTCATTGGCGTCAATCGAAGCGCTCGCCGAATTTCAAGCCATTTCCGGATACGCCCTTGGACTTCTGGCCGGACAAACCGGCGATACCCGTACGGGAGAGGCCGGGGCCGGGGGCGGTCCGGCTGGCTCGTGGATCGGGTCGGGGTCCGTCCCGACAGGGTCACCGGAACGTGGCGAACCTCACCGGCCGGACCGGCCCCGGCGTGGGTTGGCGGGCCGGGTGTGGGTCCCGGTCGGTCGACCGGTGCCGGCGTACCCCGTGTGACCAGGGAAAACCTGGCCGGTAACCGGGCTGCGGCGGGCCGTAGACAATGATCATGTTCGTGGTGCGTGCCCTCGCCAGCCCCCGGTGCAGCGCAAACTCGCATTCACCGTGCTCGTGGTGACACCTCGATCACGAGACGGTCCGGCGGTGCCGTGCGCCGAGCGGCGGCCGGCGGTCGGGCGACAATAGTCAAATCAGCGCAGTTCAATGGGCCTATGGTGACCGAAAGCGACGGGCCAGCCCGTCCGAAGTGGACCAAAGTACCGCTGACCCCCTTGACACGGTGGATAGGGTGTAGGCAGCCCAGAGAAACTCGATCAATGAGGAGCATCTGAGGCGACACACGGGGATCCTTCGACGGGCAAGCATGCGGCCTACAACAGCGCCCGATTCTGCCTGATCGCCATTTCCTCGCGCGTCGGTTCAGTGCCCGGCCGGACGACGTAGGGAATTGAAGCCGCTGCGATGGGAATCTAACGAAATAGTCCCTGACCAGTGTGTCCGGGATAACGGCGGCGACCGAACCGCGTAGTCGCATTGGCTGGCGCTGCCGGCGTCGTCCAAGCCCGTGTTGCGAAATGAACAATCACGGTTCCAGATGAGAGGGGGCTCAGGAATACCGTGGTGACAACGGACATCTTCGATCGTTGCCGGTCGTATACGGAAGCCCGGGTGGCCCAGGCGGCGGAGCTCTACCCGTACTTCACCGTCTTCGAGGGCTCGGACACGACGGTCGCCCGTACCTCGGTGGGCGACGTCCTGATGTGTGGCTCGAACAACTACCTCGGCCTGACCTCCGACCGGCGGGTGCGCGCCGCGGCCCAGGCGGCGATCGAGGAGTACGGCTCGTCGCGTACCGGTTCTCGACTACTCAACGGGAACACCCCGCTGCACGAGGAACTGGAGCGGGAACTGGCCGACTTCCTCGGCATGCCGGCCGCGCTGGTCTTCCCGACCGGCTACCAGGCGAACCTCGGCGCGATCGCGGCACTGCTCTCCCGCAACGACGTGGTCATCATCGACCGCGAGGCGCACGCCTCGGTCTACGACGGGTGCGGTCTGAGCATGGCCAAGGTACGCCGCTTCGCCCACAACGACATGGCGGATCTGGAGCGGCGGTTGGCTGCCTGCCCACCGGACTCGGGCCGGCTGGTCGTGGTGGACGGGGTCTACTCGATGGCCGGCGACCTGTGCCCGCTGCCCGAGACGGTGCGGCTCTGCCAGAAGTACGGCGCCCGCCTCCTGGTCGACGACGCGCACGGCCTCGGCGTCCTGGCCGACGGCCGGGGCACCAGCGCGCACTTCGGCCTGACCGAGCAGGTCGACCTCGTCACCGTCACCTTCAGCAAGTCCCTGGCGTCGATCGGCGGAGCGGTGCTCGGGCCGACCGACGTCATCGAGTACCTGCGGCACCACGCCCGCAGTCTCATCTTCAGCGCCGCCACCCCACCGGCCAGCCTCGCCGCCGCCCAGGCGGCGCTGCGGATCCTCCAGGCCGAGCCGTGGCGGTGCCGGCAGGCGCTGGAGAACGCGTCGTACGTGCACCGCGAACTCGCCGCCCTCGGGTACGAGCCGCTGCCCAGCGAGACACCGATCGTCTGCGTACCGCTCGACGGCGTCGTCCCGACCATCTTCACCTGGCGCAGCCTGTTGGAGCGCGGGGTCTACGTCAACGCGGTGATCCCGCCCGCGGCTTCGGCCCGGGTACGGGCCAGTTTCACCGCGACCCACACCCCGGAGCAGCTCAAGCGTGCCGTGGCCGCGTTCGCCGAGGTCCGCGAGCTGACGCCGCCGGACTGGTCGCTGGCCGACCTGCCCCCGGCGGAGTACGTCGCGGAAGGCGTGCGGTGAGCCTGTCCCGCAGCGACAACTCGATTCCGGCGGTGGCGGGTCCGCACCACTCGACGAGGTACGGCGGCCCGTCAGCCGCCCGAACGGAGGCCCGATGAGCGTCACCCAGGTCCAGAACCCCATCCGGCCCCGTGACCGGGCGGTCGCGTGGGCGAGGATGTGGAGATTCCACTTCGTACCCCTGTCCCTCTCGGCCGGTCTGGTCGGCATGACGGCGCCGTCGGCCGGGGCCACCACCGCGAGCGTGGTCGTCGGCCTGCTCTTCTGCATCTTCGGCTACGGCGTCGGCGTGGTCATCAACGACTGGTTCGACCGCAAGGCCGACGCCGTCAACGCCCCGGACCGCCCCTTCGTCGCCGGGCTGATCAACCCGCATGCCGGGCTCGCGCTGACCCTGGCGCTCTCCGGGAGCCTCCTGCTGGTCGCCGTCGTCGTGGCGCCCGCGCTGGCGATCTGGAGCGCCATCGCGATCGCCGGGCATCTGGTCTACACCTGGACCAAGGGCATCCCGATGGTCGGCAACCTCGCCAACGGGGTGGACATGTCGCTCTTCACCGTGCTCGGCGCGGTCGCGGTCCGGCCCGACGCCGGATGGCTGGACATCCCGGCCACGACGTGGTTCCAGACGGCGCTCGTCGCGGTCGTGCTGAGCGGCTTCTGCCTCGTCGGCTACTTCAAGGACATCGAGGGAGACCGGCTGGCCGGCTACCGTACGCTGCCGGTGGCCGTGGGTACCCGGACGGCGAGCCGGGTCGCGTTGATCTTCCCGCCGGTGGCCCTGGGTGCCGCGGCGGTGGGCGCGCTGGCGGGGCCGGAGCGCGGCGCCTACGCCCAGGCGGCCTTCTGGCTGCTGCTCGCCGCCTCGGGGTTGGCGTTCACGCGCAGCCTCGTGAACCTGATCCAGGCACCCGAGGCGCGGGCGTACGAGGCGCTGCTCTGGTTCACCAGGGCGACCACGCTCTTCGTGCTCTCCCTCGGCGCGCTGCACCGGCCGACCTTCTTCCTGGTCGGGGCCGTCCCGATGATGCTCTACCTGGAACTCACGCTCCGGGCGACGCAATCCTCCCGGCAGGCGTGACGTGACCTCCGTCGACTGGACCCGGCTCTACCTGGACGCCGCCGAGGGCGCCCTGATCATGGCGATGCGCGAGGGGATGGCCCGGTCCCCGCGCCAGCTCAACGCCGCCTTCGAAGCCGACGCCGAACTGCTCGACCTCGGCGCCGCCGGGGTCCTGGCGATGACCGTCGACACGCTGAACGACGGCGCCGAGCTGGCCACCGCCCCGACGCCGTACGCGAAGGGGTGGTTGACCACCACCGTCAGCGTGAGCGATCTCGCCGCCGTCGCCGCCGACCCGGTGGCCGTGCTGGTGTCGTGCTCGCTGGTCAGGGACGGGTGGAGTGCCGAGGACGCCCGCCAGTTCGGGCGCGGCGCCTCCGACGCGGCGCAGCGGTACGGCTGTCACATCGTCGGCGGCGACACCAACTGGGCGCGGGAGGAGAGCTTCACCTCCTGCGCGATCGGGACGATGCGCCGGGGTCACCTGCTGAGCCGGGTGGGTGCCCGGCCGGGCGACGCGCTGTACGCGACGGGCCCGATCGGCGCCGGCAACGCCGCCGGTTTCCGCAGCCTGGCGCTGGGCCGGACCGACGCCGGCCAGCCGTGGCTGCCCGAGGCGCGGGTGGTCGCCGGCGACGCGCTGCGGAGCTACGCCCGGGCGTGCGTCGACACCAGCGACGGGCTGTTGAACGCGGCGGTGAGTCTCGCCGAGATCAACGGACTGGGTGTCGAGGTCACCCTGCCGGGTGAGGCGTACGAGCCCAGCGCGGCCGCCCTCGCCGACTCCTTCGGGCTGCCCCGCTGGCTGATGGCCGCCGGGGAGTGGGGCGAGTTCGAGCTGCTCTACGCGGTCGACGCCGCCGACGGGGAGCGCTGCGCCCGGGCGATGGCCGACCACGGACTGGACGCGGTCCAGGTGGGGCGGCTGACCGCCGGGCCGGAGCTGCTCTTCTTCGACGAGTCCGGTGCGCGCCGGGACCTGCGGGAGGTGTTGCCGCAGATGCGGGCGATCGATCCGGCCGGCGCGCTGCTCGACGACCTCCAGAAGCTGCTGGCGAGAGGGGTGTGATGGCGCGGGGCGTGGCGCTGGTGACGGGTGTCACCGGCTGCGTCGGCCGGGCGGTCGCTGCGGCGCTTCTGGAGGGTGGCTGGTCGGTGCGCGGACTGGTCCGCGAACCCTCTCCGAGCGGCGCGAAATATGCGGAACATCTCGGGGACCTGACCGACCCGGCAACGCTGCGCGGCTCGTGCGAGGGCGTCGAACTCGTGGTCCACGCGGCTGCCGATCTGAGCGACTGGCGGCCCGGTCGCCGCATCTGGCAGGTGAACCGGGACGGGACGCGGGCGATCCTGGAGGAGGCGCTGCGTTGCGGGGTGCAGCGGTTCGTCTACCTGAGTACGGTCGACGTCTTCGGGTTCGACGCCCGCCGGGTCATCGACGAGACGTCGCCGAAGCGGGTCCCGGGCTACCCGTACTCCCGGTCGAAGCTGGCGGGGGAGAACCTCGCGTGGTCGTACCATCGGCGCGGGCTCGACATCACGGTGATCTATCCGACCTGGATCTTCGGCCCCGGTGACCGTCATTTCATCCCGGAGCTGGTCCGTGGGCTCCGGGACAACAAGCTCGTCCACATCGGCCGTGGCGTCGCCCCGATCGAGTTGACCTACAGTGAGAACCTCGCCGACGCGATCGTGCTGGCCGGCACCACACCCGGGTGCGCGGGCGGCCGGTTCATCGTCGGCGACTCGTACGGTCTGACCGTGGGGCAGCTCTTCGACCGGGTCGCCGAGCAGGCGGGGGTACTGCCGCCGACCCGTTCGGTTCCGTTCCCGGCGGCGCTGGGAGTGGCGGCCCTCTCCGAACTTGCCGGGCTGGCCAGGATCGGTGTCGGCACCGGACGGCCGATGCTCACCCGGTACGCGGTCCGCTCCGTCGCCGGTGGGATGCGGTACAACCTCGACCGGATCCGGTCGATCGGCTACACCCCCCGGGTTCCGGTGGCGGAGGCACTGGCCCGCACCGTTGCCGGGCTGGAGGAGGAAGTGGGCCATGGCGGCGGATGACGGCGAGCGGGTCGTCTGCATCGTCAACCCGGCCTCCGGGGTCCAGCGTCGGCGGATGGTCGAGCGACGGCTCTCCGTCGAACTGCCCGGCGCCGACTGCTGGCACACCCGCTATCCCGGCCATGCCGTCGAACTGGGCCGCCAGGCGGTGACGGACGGGTACCGCACAGTGGTCGCGATCGGTGGGGACGGGACGCTCTCCGACGTCGCCAACGGGATCCTCGCGACGGACGACGAGAAGGTACGGCTCGGTTACGTTCCCGCCGGAACCTGCAACGACTTCGTCCGCGGCCTGGATCCGGTGACCGATCTCGGTGACCTGCTCGACCGTGGCCGCGACCGTTCGACGGAGGTCGGGTCGGTGACCTTCACCCGGCCCGACGGCACCCCCGCGCACCGCTTCTTCCTGGTCAACTGCACCGTCGGGCTGATCAGCATGGTCGGGCTGCGGTTCACCGAGAAGACTCCGGTCAACCGCGTGCTCAAGCGGGTCAACCTCCAGCTCGCCGAGGCGGCCTCCAGCGCCCGGGTGCTGCTCGGCTGGCGGCCGGTCGAGGTGCGGCTGGATCAGGACGGGGAGGTGTCGCGGCACTCCGTCAGCAATGTCGCGGTGCTCAAGGTCCCGTTCTTCGCCGGGGGGCTGACCTTCGGCTCCACCGAGCCGCCGGAAGCCGGTTGTCTGGACGCGGTGCAGGTGCTCGGCCTCGGCCGGGTCGGCGTACTCGGCACGATGTGGCAGGTGCTGCGCGGAAACGGGACACGGCATCCCGCGATCCGCCGCCGCCAGGTCCGTACGCTCCGGATCGAGGCGGAGACTCCACTGCCGCTGGAGGTGGACGGCGAGATCGTCGGGCAGACCCCGGCCACCTTCTCGGTACATCCGTCACGGTTGACGACGGTGGTCTGACGAGAGCGAGAGAGTGAGGCATCGTGTCGCATATTGGTATAGTTTGCCCGGACTACACCGGTCACCTCAGTCCGATGTCCACACTCGGCCGCGAGCTGCTCCGGCGGGGCCACCAGGTGACCCTCTTCTCCCTGCCGGACGCCGGGCCGAAGCCGTACGTCGCCGGGTTCGAGTTCGTGCCGATCGGCGAGCGGGAGTTCCCGCCCGGTTCCCTGGCCCGCTTCTCCGAGGAACAGGGCAGGCTGTCCGGGCTCGCCGCCATCCGGTTCATCGTCCGTGGTTACGTCCGCGAGGTGGAGGTACTGCTGCGCGACCTGCCGCCGCTGCTGCGGGAGCACCGGGTGGAGGCCCTGCTCGTGGACCAGGTCTACGGTGCGGCGAACACCGTCGCCGAAAGGCTCGACATCCCCGTCGTGACCGTCTGCAACGCGATGGCGCTGAACGCCGAGCCGACCGTCCCGCCCTTCATGACGGCCTGGCCCTACCGCGACTCCACCCTGGCACGCCTGCGCAACATGCTCGGCTATCGGGTGATGGACCGGGTGATCGGGCCGGTGGTGAAACGGATCAACGATCGCCGCGCCGAGTGGGGGATGACTCCGGTGCGCGGGCTGAACGACGGACTGGGCCTGGCCCAGATCACCCAACAGCCGGACTTCTTCGACTTTCCGCGCAAGGATCTGCCGGACTGCTTCCACTACACCGGACCGTTCCACGACGAGGAGAGCAGCGAGCCGGTCTCGTTCCCCTGGGAGAGCCTGGACGACCGCCCACTGATCTACGCCTCGATGGGGACGCTACAGAACCGCCTGCCCCGCATCTTCGAGGCGATCGCGACCGCCTGCGCCGGGCTCGACGCGCAACTGGTGATCGGGCTGGGCAGCCACGAGGTGGAACCGCCGACCGGTCTGCCGGGCGGGCCGGTCGTGGTCCCGTACGCGCCGCAACTGGATCTGCTCGCCCGGGCGTCCCTCGTCGTCACGCACGCCGGGATCAACACGGCGCTGGAATCGCTCACCCACGGCGTGCCGATGGTGGCGCTGCCGGTGACGAACGACCAGCCCGGGGTGGCCGCACGGCTGCGGCATCTCGGCGTGGGTGAGTTCGTACCGGTGCACCGGGCGAGCGCGCCCAGGTTGCGGGACGCCATCGAGAAGGTCCGCACCGACCCGGCCTACCGGACGAACGCCCGGGAATGTCAGCGCCGGATAGCGGAACTCGACGGCCTCGGCCGCGCCGCCGACATCGCGGAAGAGGCGTTCCGGACGGGACGACCGGTGCTCCGGCGTACGTCCTCCAGCGTCGCCGACGGCGGCACCCTGTGACTCGGCCCGGACCCGTCGCAGCCGCTCCCCGCCGAGGTCGGTGCGCTCTCCGTCTCCGCACCGCCTCGACCAACCGGGAGCCGACCGAAGGGGTCGACCGGGCGTCCACGACCGGACCGTGAGGCGCTGCGATCGTCAGGGGCGGTCCGAGCGCTCCGGGGTCCCGGTCGTGCCGCCTGGGCCGGGTTCGAGCAGTGGCACGGTTTCGCCGCGGTGGATGGCCCGGACGCCCGGTTCGAGGCCCTGCCGCCGGGCGAGGTCGAGGAAGTCCCGCAGCGGGGACCGGAAGACGGGATAGTCGTCGTAGTGGATGGGCAGGGTCAGCCTCGGCCGGACGAGCTGGACCAGGTCGACGCCCTGCCGGTCGTCCATGGTGAGGAGTACGCCGAGGAGCCTGGTCCCGCCCAGGTGGATCAGCATGGCGTCGATGTCGGGAAAGCGTCGCGGGATCTCGGCCAGCGCCGCGTGGTTGAGGGTGTCCCCGGTGACGTAGAGCCGGAGGCGGCGCTGCCCGTGCTCTTCGAGATCGAGAATGCTGCCCATCACCGGGGGTAGGGCGCGGGCCAGCAGGCCCGGCCCGTGCTTGCCGGGTACCGCGGTGATCCGTACGAGGTGGTCGCCCCGACTGATCTCGTGACTCTGCCAGGTGGTCAGGGCGGTGGCCGAGCCGAATCCCCAGCGGTCCAGTCGAGCCTGGGCCTGTGGCGTCGTGATGATGGGAAGGGTCCTCGGCAGGTTCCTCCGGGCGACCCGGTCGAAGTGGTCGCCGTGCAGATGCGAGAGGACGATCCCGTCCAGGGGTGGAAGTTCCCCGATCCGCACGGCGGGGTCGGTACGCCGCCGGGTCCACAGCCCGTAGCCGAGGTAGGCGCGCTGACCGGCGTGCAGGAAGTTGGGATCGGTCAGCAGGGTGATGTCGCCAAGTCTCAGCAGGGTGGTTGCCGTACCGACGAACGTGACGGTGGCCTGCGGCCGGGGCTGGGCAACCATGGTCTCTCCTTCTCCGAATCGTGGAGGGGGATCCGTCGCGACACCGGATCGGCGGTCACCCATAGGCCCACCTCTGAACCGCAGAGCACCGTACCCAGGAGTCCGGGAAGTACACCTGCGCCAGCCGGGGATGCGGCCGCACGGCTGACCTCCGGTGCCACCCGTCGACGACTTCAACCCGGCCCGACCCCGACGGCCGGCCGCGGGACAGGTTTGGGCCACCCGGGTATCGGGCATGGGGGGACATGCCGGGCGACGATCCGCATCCACCGTTGCCGCCACATCTGCAACTCGAGATCACCTCGGCCTGCAATCTGCGCTGCGTGATGTGCCTGGTGCGCTACCGGCCACCGGTGAACAAACTCGCCGGTGCCATGCGACCGGAGCTGTTCCGCCGGGTCCTCGACGAGGTGCCCACGCTGAACCGGTTGACGCTCCAGGGGCTCGGCGAGCCCCTGCTGTCGCCGTACCTGATGGAGATGATCACGGCGGCGGTCGACCGGCGGATCACCGTCGGGTTCAACACCAACGCCACCCTGCTCAACCGCCGCCGGGCCGAGGAGCTGGTGCGGAGCCGGGTCGACTGGCTGCACGTGTCGCTCGACGGCGCCAGCGCGGCCGGGTACGCGGCGGTCCGCGAGGGTGCCGACTTCGAGGCCGTCGTGTCGAACCTCGCCGGTCTGGTCGAGGTCAAGCGGGCGGCCGGCAGCGCCACCCCGTGGATCCGGGTGGTCTTCGTCGCGATGCGCGACAACGTCGCCGAGCTGCCCGAACTGGTACGCCTGCTCGCCCGTCTCGGGGTGGACGAGTTGCACGTGCAGAACCTGTCGCACAGCTTCTCCGACACCGACCCCGCCGGGCGCTACGACGACATCCGACGGTTCACCTCCGACCAGGCGCTGTGGACCGGGGAGGACGCGGGCCGGGCCGCTGCCGTCTTCGACGACGCCCGGCGGGTGGCCCGGAAGCATGGGATCCGGCTCCGGCTGCCGTACCCCGGCGTTCCGGCCAGGACCAGTGCGGGCGACGGTCGGGGCTGCTCCTGGCCCTGGGAGGCGGCCTACGTCACCAGTACCGGCGTGGTGCAGCCGTGCTGCATGGTGATGGGGGACGACCGGGTGTCGCTCGGGCGGCTGGCCGAGCAGAGCTTCCCGCAGATCTGGTACGGCGAGCCGTACCGGCAGTTCCGCCGGCGCCTCTCGGGTGACGACCCGCCGGACGTGTGCCGGGGATGCTCGCTGTACCGGCACGCCTTCTGAGGCGGGCGCCGCGACCGCGCGCCGGCCCGCCCGCCCCGCGCCAGGACGGCCCTGCGGAGAGCGGACCATGCGGCGGCAGGGGCAGCAGCGACCGATCCGACCCGGCCGAGTCGGGCGTTCGAGGTGCGAGCGGTCGCGCTCGGTGCCAGGGTCGGAAGTGCAGGGCCGGGCTGACCCGGTGCGGTGCGATCCGACGGATCGGAGCGGGCGGAGGAGGACGCGATGGGCACCGTTGACCGGATCGCGCAACCGTGGGGGAGCCGGACGCCGTACGGGCCGGGGGAGTCGTGGCCGGTCCGGGTGGACACGTTCCTGGCCGACGGGGTACGCCCGGAGGACGTCGACCGGTGGGTGCAGTCCGCCTCGATCCTGCACTCGAACGGCGACGGCCTCGACATCGCGGTCGCCGACGGCCGGATCGTCGGGGTGCGGGGCCGGGCGGTCGACCGGGTGAACCACGGCCGGCTCGGCCCGAAGGACCTCTTCGGGTGGCAGGCCAACGCCTCCCCCGACCGGCTGACCCGACCACTGGTCCGCCGGGACGGGCGCCTGGTGGAGACCGACTGGGACACCGCGATGGGTCTGGTGGTCGACCGGACCCGGGAACTGCTCGACGAGCAGGGGGCGAGCGCGATCGGCTTCTACACCACGGGGCAGCTGTTCCTGGAGGAGTACTACACCCTCGCGTTGATCGCGCACGGCGGGATCGGCACCAACCACGTCGACGGCAACACCCGGCTCTGTACGGCCACCGCCGCCGAGGCGCTGAAGGAGTCCTTCGGCTCCGACGGCCAGCCCGGCTCGTACGCCGACATCGACCACGCCGACGTGATCGTGCTGTACGGCCACAACATGGCCGAGACCCAGACGGTGACCTGGAGCCGGGTGCTGGACCGGCTGGCCGGCCCGAATCCGCCGGCGGTGGTCTGCGTCGACCCCCGCCAGACGCCGGTGGCCCGGGCCGCCACCATGCACCTGGCGCCCCGGCCGAGCACCAACGTGGTGCTGATGAACGCGCTGCTGCACGAGATCATCGCCAACGGCTGGGTCGACCAGGAGTACGTCGCCGCGCACGCGGTCGGCTTCGAGGAACTGCGGCAACGGGTCGAGGAGTATCCGCCGGAGCGGGCGGCCCGGGTCTGCGACGTACCGGTGGAGCGGATCCGCGAGGCGGCCCGGCTGATCGGTACCGCGCAGCGGCTCCTCTCCACGGTGTTGCAGGGCTTCTACCAGTCACACCAGGCAACCGCCGCCGCCGTGCAGGTGAACAACATCCACATCGTGCGCGGCATGCTGGGCCGGCCGGGCTGCGGCCTGCTACAGATGAACGGCCAGCCGACCGCGCAGAACACCCGGGAGTGCGGCGCCGACGGCGACCTGCCGGCCTTCCGGAACTGGACCAACGAGAAGCACATCAGGGAGTTGGCCCGGATCTGGAACATCGACCCGATGCGGATCCCGCACTACTCGCCGCCGACGAACCTGATGCAGATGATGCGGTACGCCGAGGAAGGGTCGATCCGGTTCCTCTGGGTGAGCTGTACGAATCCGGCGGTGTCACTGCCGGAGCTGGCCCGGATCCGGGACATCCTCCGCCAGGAGCGGCTCTTCCTGGTGGTGCAGGACATCTTCCTCTCCGAGACCGCGCAGCTCGCCGACGTGGTGCTGCCCGCCGCGACCTGGGGCGAGAAGACCGGCACCTTCACCAACGCCGACCGGACGGTGCACCTGTCGGAGAAGGCGGTCGACCCGCCCGGCGAGGCCCGGCCCGACCTGGACATCTTCGTCGACTACGCGCGACGGCTGGATCTGCGCGACGACGACGGGCAGCCGCTGGTGCGCTGGACCGACCCGGAGGGCGCGTTCAGGGCGTGGCAGGAGTGCAGCGCCGGGCGGCCGTGCGACTACACCGGGCTGAGCTACGCCAAGCTGCGCGGCGGCACCGGGATCCAGTGGCCCTGCGACGCCGAGCACCCGGACGGTACCGAGCGCCTCTACGCCGACGGGAAGTTCTGGGCCGCACCGGACTACTGCGAGAGCTACGGCCGGGACCTGGTCACCGGGGCGCCGCTGGAGCCGACCGAGTACGCGGCGCTGAATCCCTCGGGCAAGGCGGTGATCAAGGCGGCCGAGTACCTTCCCCCGCACGAGCTGCCGAGCGAGGAGTACCCGTTCCAGCTGATCACCGGTCGTACCCTGTACCACTTCCACACCCGGACCAAGACGGCGCGGGCGCCGCAGTTGCAGGCGGCGGCGCCGGAGGTCTGGGTGGAGATGGCGGCCACCGACGCGGCGGACCAGGGCTTCGCCGAGGGCGACCTGCTGGAGGTCGCCACCCCGCGCGGTTCGGTGCGGGCCCGGCTGCGGGTCAGCGGCATCCGGCGGGACGTGCTCTTCCTCCCGTTCCACTACGGCTACTGGGACGCACCGGGCGGGGCCGGGCCGGACGGCCGGGAGCAGGGCCGGGCGGCCAACGAGTTGACGATCACCGACTGGGACCCGGTGTCGAAGCAGCCGCTGTTCAAGTCCGCGGTGGCCCGGGTGACCCGGGTCGGCGGCGGCGACGGGGCACCGGCGGCGCCGACGACCACCGGGTCCCGACCCGTGGCGGCCGGGGTCCCGGAGACGGCGGGCGGCTCCGCCGCGCTGGCCGACGAGCGGTTGCCGGAGGCTCCCCGAACGGTCGGGGCCACCGCTCCGGCGGTCGGAGGCGACCGATGAACAAGATCGATATGGTCATCCGGGAGCTGCACCGGTCGGAGAACAAACTCGCCGTCGACCTGCTGCGGATGGCGGACCGGCACAAGGCCGACCACGAGGTACACCACGTGGCACGTGACCTGTCCCGCTGGTCCCGGCAGCACGTCACCGAACTCGCCCGGGTCGGCCGCGACTACGGGCTGCGCCTCGACGAGGAGGCGCGGGACGAGTCGGGGGTGCTCGCCACGGTCGAGCAGAAGGCGTCCGAGATGCTCGGCCGGCACCGCGAGCCCGGACTGCTCCTCCTCGCCGACCTGCGCCACCTCTACCGGGACGCCTCCGGCGTCTCGCTGGACTGGGAGATCCTCGCCCAGGTCGCCCAGGCCACCCGGGACCTGGAACTGCTCGGACTCGCCAAGCGCTGCCACCCGCAGACCCTGCGGCAGGCCCGGTGGGCCAACGCGAAGCTCAAGGAGACCTCCGCGCAGGCCCTGGTGAGCTGACGGACGACCGCGACCCGGGAGCATCTGGCCGTCACCCGGATCGCTCTCCGATGGCCCGGGACGCTCTCCCGGACCGCGCGGCCAGGGGATGCGGAATCGTGAACCGGTGACCGACATCAGCGGGTCGGGGTAGGGGTACCAGCCTGATCATGTCTGATGTGACCGTGGTGGTGGCGACCCGTAACCGGCGGGAACAGCTCCTGGCATCGTTGGCCCGGCACGCGGCTCCGGTGATCGTGGTGGACAACGCCTCCACCGACGGGACTCCGGAGGCGGTGGCGAGATGCTTTCCCGAGATAGAGGTCGTCCGGCTCGACCACAACGCCGGTGCCGCGGCCCGCAACGTCGGCGTCGAGCTGGCCCGCACCGCGTACGTCGCCTTCGCCGACGACGACTCCTACTGGGCGCCCGGCGCGCTGGAGCAGGCGGCCCGACTCTTCCGGGCCCATCCCCGCGCCGGCCTGCTGACCGGGCAGGTGCGGGTCGGTCCGCAGCGGCGCCTCGATCCGGTGTCGGCGTCGATGGCCGAGCAGCCGCTCGGAACACCGCCGGACCTGCCCGGCCCGGCGGTACTCGGTTTCCTGGCCTGCGCGACCGTTCTCCGCCGCCGGGCCTTCCGCCAGGTGGGCGGCTTCAATCCCAGGTTGCACGTGTACGGCGAGGAGGCGCTGCTGGCGCTGGACCTCGCGGCGGCGGGCTGGGGACTGGCCTACGCCCCCGAACTCGTCGCGTACCACCTGCCGGGTGCCGCCGGTCGGGACCAGCGTGCGCGGCACCGTATGGAGGTGCGCAACCGGGTCCTCACCGCCGTCCTCCGGCGCCCTGTGCCGGTGGTCCTGCGCACCATCGCCGAGGCCCGGCGCACGCCGCACGGCCGGCGTGGTCTCGTCGACGCCGGCCGCGAGCTGGGCTGGGCGCTGCGACACCGTCGTCGGGTGCCCACCGACGTCGAGGCGGCACGGAACCTGCTCGACCGGCTCGACAGGGGTACGCGGCCGGGGCCGGAGGGTGCCCGCGACCGGGCCGCCGGGCGGGTGCCCGTGCCAGTCCGCAGCGACGGTGGTGGGTCGGGACGACTCGGGGTACGAGGACCGTACGCCGGCCGGCCCGATCCGGGTTCCGGGGTTTCTCGACGGGGTGGACCACCCGCCGGGCAGCAGGCGCCGTCGCAACAGCAGGGGGCGAAGGGTGACCCCGGAGCAGTCTAGCGGGGCGGCGGCCCGCCACCGGTGAACGATCCGGGCCAGATGCACCGCCGAGGATTCCGACGGGACGGCGTATGGTGGAAAATCTGTGGCCGATGCCCACTTCGAGGGATTGGCGAACCGGCGTCGAACGCACGGCCCGGCCTCCGGATCCAGCCTCCGCTGATCTGCGCAGCGGTCCACGACCGTGGGCTGCCACTGCCCCCTTGCCGCACGTGATGACGGTCGGGGCGCCGTTATCGAGGACTTCTGCGCATGTCTGACACTCCTCTGGACCCCACCGACGCGTTCGCCCAGCTCGGGCGGATCCGGCTCAACGAGATGGACCTCGACGGTGTGCTGGACCAGATCGCCCGGCTGGCCAGGCGGACCATTCCCAAGGCGGAAGAGGTGTCCGTGACGCTGTTGCGGGGCAACGAGGCACAGACCGCCGCGTTCACCAGCCGGCTCGCGCTGGCCCTTGACGAGTGGCAGTACCAGCGCGGGCACGGTCCGTGCCTGGACGCCGCCCAAGCCGGCGCCACCCTCTCCCTGCCGGACATGGCCACCGAAAGCCGCTGGCCGGACTGGGCCGCCCAGGCCAGGTCGAAGGGGGTGTCCAGTTCCCTGTCGATCGGGTTGCCGGTCCAGGAGCAGGTCTTCGGGGCGCTCAACGTCTACAGCACCGAGCCAGGGGCCTTCGACGACGACGCCGTCACCTCCGCCGAGACCTTCGCCGGCTACGCCGCCGTCGCCCTGGCCAACGCCCACCTCTACGACACCACCGCCACCCTGGCCCAGCAGATGGGGATGGCGATGCAGAGCCGAGCCGTCATCGAGCAGGCCAAGGGCATCATCATGGGCGAACGTCGCTGCACCGCCGACGAGGCGTTCGCGATCCTGACGAAGGTCTCCCAGGACTCGAATCGCAAACTCCGGGACGTCGCCGCCGCGCTCGTCGACCGCGCCTCGGGGCGTACCCAGGGGTGACAGGTTCGTCACCACGGCGGACAGGGACCGCCGCCCGGGGACGTGTCCGGGGCTTCCGGTTCGAGGCAGATCGGCAGGGCCAGCTCGAAGAGGGATCCACCCTGCCTCGACTCCTCGCCGAGATCGTGGCGCACCCGCCGTACGGCGGGACGTGTCAGTCCTGGCCGCGCTGTGACTCGCGCCAGTCGCGTACGGCGTCGCGCATCCGGTCGAAGATTGCCAGGGGTGGGCCGACCATCAGATTCGCCGAGGCGGACTCGCCGGCGTGCGGGTGCGGACGCGTCGGGGCCATCGCCTCGGCCGCACGCAGTGCCCCGGCCATCCGGCCGAGTTGGGCCGAGGAGAGGCTGCGGCGCAGCGACGGAAACTCCTCCGTCTCCTCCCGGGTCGCGTGCGCGATCACCGCTTCGGAGAATCTCACCAGCCGCCGGTCGAAGTCGGGGTGCTCGACACCGAGATCGTAGAGGGCGGCGAGTTCCTTCTTGGCCTCGTCCTCCTCGTGCCGGAGCTGCCCGGTGACGGTGTCACCCCGTTCGATCTTCCGCTGGGCGCTCGGGTGCACGACGATCTCCTCCGCGCTCTCGTGCACGGCGAGCAGACGCACCAGGTCCTGGAACAGCTCCCGCTTCTGACTTCCCTCGGCACGACCGAGCTGCCCGAACAGCGTCTTGATCTGCTTGTGCTGCTCGATCAGCAGGTCCAGGACGTCCTGCTTCACACCTGCGGTCACGTTCGTCACCCTCCTCCGGTCGACGTCAGCGCCACGGTTTCCCGGCACCGCGACTTCCATGTGTCCCGGCGCCGGGTCGCTGCCGGCAGGCCGCAGCACCTCCGGCACCCAGCCCACCGCAGCGCCGGAACCGGGGCGAGCAGCTCCGGTCCGCTCAGCCCAGCAGTACCAGGAGCGCCATTCCGACCAGGATGGCCGGAATGGTGGTGATCACCGTTGCGGTCGCGGCGGCGCGGCGGCGCAGTGCCGCGAGTGGGATCAGGGCGTCCCCGTCCTGGCTGATCGCATTGGCCACCAGGGTCGTCACCGGCAGGCCGCCGCTGACGAAGATGCCGGTGAAGACGATCTGTACGGCGCAGCCCGGCACGAGTCCGATCAGCGCCCCGACGAGCACTCCGGCGATTCCGGCGAAGGCAAGTTCGGAACCGTCGAACCCGGTGGTGCCGCTGAGAACCTGCCAACCGACGTAGGCCACCGCGACCCAGACGGTGATGAACGAGGCCTCGTGCGCGCTGTGTCGCATCGCCTCCCGCCGGCTCGACGGGGAGGCGGTGGCGACGGTGTCGTCGGCGAACCGGCCCCGTCCGGCGGCGAAGATGAGCACCGCGATCAGGGTTCCGCAGCAGCCGAGCGCGAGATAGGGGTCGACGCCGCCGAGCGCGGCCGTGAGGCGTCGCGGATCGACGGCGTGGAACACCACCGGTACCGACACCAGGAAGGCCGGCATGGTGAGTCCCCAGAACACCAGGGACATCCGGATCGGGCGTACCGGCCCGGCGCCCGGGACCATCGCCACGGCCAGGGTCGCCGAGCCCGGATAGCTGCCGAGCACCGCCGGCCGGCAGTCTGCGCCGGCCCGGGCCACGGGCCCCGGCTCCGGGACGCCGGTCGGCAGGCCGGCTCCGGCCGCGGTGGCGGCGGCGTGACGCCGGGGCAGCCACCACCTCCGGGACCGGACGGTCCGGGCCGGGTCGATGCCGAGCAGGTCGACGGCGTACCCGGTGGCCAGCCCGACGGCGAAGAGCAGAGCGTGGATTTTGATCGCGAACTCGGGGTTCGCGGCGATGACCACCCAGGACGAGTCACCCATGGTCGCCGCGAGGGCGGCCACGACGGTACCGAAGGAGACCTTGCCGCGCGCGTAGAGCGGCATCAGGATGATGGCGCCGCCGCAGCCGGGGCTGACACCCAGCAGCGCGCCGACCAGGGGACCGAGCCTCGGGCGATGGGTCAGGTGGTCGGTGACCCGGTCGCCGTACCGCCAGCGCAGCCAGCCGAAGAGCGCGACCATCACCGCGACGTAGACCCCCACCTGCATGAACGCGTCCGCCAACGGGCGGGCCAGGAATTCGATCATGGCTTCCGTCTTCCGGGTGAGGCCGCGCCGACCCGCCGCCGTGGCGACGGATCGGCGCGGCGGGACGGCGCGGCGGAACGGGACAGGCCGATGCTGTGCTGCCGGTCAGGTGGCGGACGGCGGCGTACCGTGCAGACGCGGGTCGCCCGGCGGCAGCGCGGGCGCGTCCGCGTACGAGGTCGGGTTCGCCTGATAGCTGAACTGTCCCTTGCCGTCCGGGCTGGGGCCGCTGGCCCACCGCCCCTCGGCCGCCTCCTCGCCCGCCGAGAAGTTGATGTACTGGTAGGCGAACTCGTTCTCCTGCTCGGCGTCGGGGAACGCCTCCGGGACCGGCATCTCCTCGAGGCCGTCCTCCTTGAGTTGCTCGATCGCCGCGAGCCACATGTTCTGGTGCATGGTGTCGCGGGCCAGCAGGAACCGCAGCATCTGCTTGACGCCCGGATCGTCGGTCATGTGGAACAACCGGGCGACCTGGAGCCGGCCCTGCGCCTCGGCGGTCACGTTGAGGTGGAAGTCGGCGAGCAGGTTGCCGCTGGCGGTGATGAAGGCGCCGTTCCACGGCACCCCGTTGCTGTCGGTCGGCAGCGGCCCACCGCCGGAGTGGATGAAGTGCGCCGGGTTCGACCCGGCGTAGATCGCGGACAGCATGGGGTTGTCCTCGGCCGCCGCCTCCTGGAGCGACAGTGGAGAACTGTCCAGCAGGTGGGCGATCATCGTGCAGATCATCTCGACGTGCCCCATCTCCTCGGTGCCGACGTCGAGCAGCAGGTCCTTGTACTTGCCGGGCAGTCGGCAGCTCCAGCCCTGGAAGAGGTACTGGTTGGCGACCGTCATCTCTCCCCACTTGCCGCCGAGCACCTCCTGTAGGCGCCGGGCGAAGGCGGCGTCGGGAGCATCGGGCTTGGCGTGGAACTGCAGGTCCTTGACGTGGCTGAACACGGTGTCCTCCTGTTGGAAGTGGCAGACCGTGCCCGGCTACCCGTTCCGCTGGCCCGCCGGGGTCACCGGGTGGCCCGCAGGGGTCAGCCCGTCCTGGCGCTTCCGGCGAGGCATCGTGGGGCGGGCAGGCTCACCCGGACCGCCGTTCCGTCCGTGGTGCGGTACGCCGTGATCGTGCCGCCCTCGGCGGCGACCAGGTGTCGCACGATCCACAGCCCGAGTCCGGAGACGCCGGGCGGCGGTGCGGTCCGGTCCAGCGCAGTCAGCAGGGGGCGGCAGGACCGGCCCTCGTCGGCCACGACCAGGACCAGCGCTCCGGCGCGTACCGAGGCGGAGACCCGGACGCGACCTTCCGGCGGGCCGTGACGCAGGGCGTTGTCCACCAGGTTGGCGAGGATCTGACGGATCCGGTGGGCGTGCACCAGCCGACCACCGGCACCCCGGGACAGCCGTACCGTCAGCCGGTGCGGCGGCGCCTGGGCCGCGACCGCGGTCGGCAGCACCTGGCGGAGCGGGACCGGCCGGTCGACCGGCTCGGCCAGGCTCTGCGTCACCGACATCGCCTGCCGCCACAGGACCGCCAGGTGTGCCGCCTGTTCCTGGGCCAGCGCGACCAGGCCACGTCGTTGCGCGGGGCCCAGCGCCGACGTCTCCTGGGCGAGGGCTCGGGTCAGTGAACGCAGCGATTCGATCGGTGAGCGCAGTTCGTGGCAGAACATCCGCAACAGCAGCGTCTGGCTTCCGGGAGCGGGGGAGTGGGTGGCCTCCGGCGGTGCGTCCCCGGAGCCGGCGGCCGCAGGTTCCCGGCTCCGTCGGGCCCGGATATCGGCGCGATGACCGGTCTCGGTCCGGCCGGGCATGATCGGGCCCAGATCGGGAAACGCCGCCGCGTGTCCGGATCCGCAACCCTGCGCCTCGTACTGGTCGATGACCACCCTCTCTTCGTCCGGGGCCTCGAACTGCTGCTTCCGGCCAGCACTCAGGGGCGGGCCCGGATCGTCGGCTCCACCGGTGACGCTGCCGCGGCGGCCGCCACGGTCCGCCGGTGCGTACCCGATCTGGCCCTGGTCGACCTGCACATGCCGTTACCGGGCGGGATCCGGGCCATCACCGCCATCCGGCGGACCGCACCACGGGTACGGGTCGTCGCGATCTCGGGTCTGGAGGACACCGATCTGATGGTGCAGGCCCTGCGGGCCGGCGCCGAGGGTTACCTGCCGAAGAGCAGTGAACCCGAGGAACTGCTGCCGCCGCTGATGGCGATCCTGGACGGGTGGGCGGTGCTCCCTGCCGGCCTGCTCGCCGCGCTGCTCCGCCCGGCGTACAACGGGTTACCGGTGACGGCCATCCTCGACGACGAGGAACGCCGGCTTCTGCAGCTTATTGCGAAAGGTTGTCGCACGGTGGAAATCGCCGAAGAGCTGAACTTCTCCGAACGTACGGTGAAGCGACTGACGGCGTCGCTGCTGCGGAAGCTGCGGGTGTCGAACCGGACGGAGGCCGCCGCCGTGGCCGGAAACGCCGGTCTGCTCTGACCCTGGCAGTTCCGCCTCGGACGGCACGGCCGAGGCGTTTGTCCCGTCGCCCGCCGGGTACGCCATCGCTGGGCGGCGACGGTCCCCATGGGAGTTTCGAGCCGCCGGTAGTAGGCCGGGTCGGTAACGGCCGCCGGCTTCGGGTTGGGAGGAGCGGCATGGTTGGCAGGGTCGGTGGATGGTTGGCGGTGACGGTGGCGGCCGGCGTGGGAGTGGGGCTGCTCGCGCGGCGGCGCCGGGAGTCGCTGCCGGCGCGTCAGGACGACGGCTACCGGACCGTCCGCGCGGTGACCGTCGACCGTTCGGCGGAGTCCATCGTGGAGTTCTGCGGACAGTCGGGGCAGCTCTCGGTGATGCTGGACCGGCCGGTCGAGGTGCGCGCGGGTGACGGCGGGCGGCGCCACATCGTGCCCGGCGGGCCCGGGACTGCCGAGCGGGCCGTCGAGGTCCGCGCCGACTCCGCGACCGGCCCGTTCCACTGGCACGTCGAGGACGGGCCGACGCCGCACGAGGGCCGGCTCGAACTGGTTTCCGCGCCGGGTGCCCGGGGCACCGAGGTGCGGGTCGAGCTGCGCTACCCGGAGAGCCGGGTCGGACACCAGGCGGCGGTGTTCCGGGGACGCGACCTCGACCAGGTGCTCCGTACGGTGCTGCGGCGGGCCAAGTCCCTGATCGAGGCCGGGGAGGTGGTCTCCACCATGTCCGAGCCGTCCGGCCGGGCCGGCATCACGGAGCGGACCACCCGGGTCGTCCGGGAGAAGCTGTCGGCGGGAGGGCGGGCGTGAAGGCACTGTGCTGGGAGGGTGTCGGGAAGCTGCGCGTGCGGGAGGTTCCCGACCCGACGATCCAGGGCCCGGGTGACGTGATCGTCCGGGTGCGGGCGAGCAGCGTGTGCGGCTCCGACCTGCACCTGATCAACGGCTACCTGCCGGCGATGCGCGAGGGTGACATCCTCGGCCACGAGTTCATGGGCGAGGTGGTCGAGGTCGGACCGGAAGTCGGGAAGCTCAAGGTCGGTGACCGGGTGGTCGTCGGATCGGTACTCGCCTGCGGCGGCTGCTGGTACTGCCGCACCGGCCAGTACTCGCTCTGCGACAACTCCAATCCGCAGCCGAACCTCACCGAGACACTGTGGGGGCACGCGCCGGCGGGAATCATCGGCTATTCGCACGCCGCCGGTGGTTTCGCCGGCAGCCACGCCGAGTACGTCCGGGTGCCGTTCGCCGACGTCGGCGCGTTCCCGGTCCCGGAGGGGGTCCCCGACGACGCCGTGGTGTTCGCCTCCGACGCCATGCCGACCGGCTGGATGGCCGCCGACTTCTGCGACCTCCGTGGCGGTGAGGTGGTCGCGGTCTGGGGTGCCGGCGGCGTGGGTCAGATGGCCGCCCGCTCCGCCCAACTGCTCGGTGCCGAGCGGGTGATCGTGATCGACCGGCTGCCCGAACGGCTCCGCGTGGCGCAGGAGCGGATCGGCGTGGAGACCATCGACTACAGCCGGGTCGACGTGCTCGCCGCGTTGCGGGAGCTGACCGGGGGCCGGGGGCCGGACGCCTGCATCGAGGCGGTCGGGATGGAGGCCCACGACGTCGGTCCGGGGTACCGGTACGACCGGATCAAGCAGGCCGTGCGGTTGCAGAGCGACCGGCCGACGGCGGTACGGCAGGCGATCATGGCTTGCCGCAAGGGCGGTACGGTGAGCATCGTCGGGGTCTTCGGCGGCTTCGTGGACAAGTTCCCGCTCGGGGCCGCGATGAACAAGGCGCTGGTGCTGCGGATGGGCCAGATGCACGCCCAGCGTTACATCCCGATGCTCCTGGAACGGCTGGCCAACGGTGAGATCGATCCCGGCTACCTCGCCACCCATCCGCTGCCGCTGACCGACGGCGTGCGCGGCTACGAGCTGTTCGAGAAGAAGCAGGACGGCTGCCTGCGCTCGGTGCTGCACCCGACACCGGCCTGAGCTGGCGGCCGGCCGGGGCACCGGAGACCGACGGCAGGCCGACCGGGGCTACCGCGCGACGTCGACCGATCCGCGACCGTAGGCGTCGAGCCGGTCCCACCGACCAAGGATGTCGAGCAGCTGTCGGTTGCTGCCCGCAGACTCGGACATTCCGGTCTGGACAGGGCGGCCGGGTCGCTACCGGTCGGCCGGGGCGTGATCCGGATCGGGATCGTCCGGATCGGTTCCGCGAGGTGTCGCGGAGGCTCACCGGGGGAGACCAGAAACGGCGGGTGACCGGCCGCTGTCACGAATCACCGTCCCGCCCGGTCGTTGTGGGTGACAGGGCGCCTCCGGCGCCACGGAACAGACCGAACCAGAGGAACCAAGATGAAGATCGTCGTTGTCGGCGGCAGCGGACTCATCGGCAGCAAGGTCGTGGAGCTGCTCGCCGCCCGGGACCACCAGGCGGTGGCCGCGTCCCCGAAGACCGGCGTGAACGCGGTGACCGGCGAGGGGCTGGCCGAGGCGCTCGACGGGGCCGACGTCGTGGTGGACGTGTCGAACTCGCCGTCCTTCGAGCCGGCCGCGGCGCGGGAGTTCTTCGAGACCTCCACCCGCAACCTGCTCGCGGCCGAGGCGGCGGCCGGGGTGGGCCACCACGTGGCGCTCTCGGTCGTCGGCGCGGACCGGATGCCGAACATCGGGTACATGGGGGCGAAGGTGGCGCAGGAGGGGGTGATCGCGGCGGGGCCGGTGCCGTACTCGATCGTGCGGGCGACGCAGTTCTTCGAGTTCCTCGGCGCCATCGCCGACATCGGAACCGACGGCGACACCGTACGCCTGGGACCGGTGCTCTTCCAGCCGATCGCCGCCGACGACGTGGCGGCCGCGGTGGCGGACGTCGCGCTCGGTGCCCCGGTCGGCGGCATCGTCGAGGTGGCCGGCCCCGAGCGGTCCCGCCTCGACGAGGTGATCCGGTCGGTGCTGCGCGCGCAGCAGGACCCTCGACAGGTGGTGGCCGACCCGGCCGCCGGGTACTACGGCGCCGAGGTGGCCGAGGACGCGCTGGTTCCGCTCGGTGAGGCCCGGACAGGGAGCATCCGGCTGGCGGAGCGGCGTGCGGTGGACGGGGGCGGGCGGTAGCCGTCGACGCGGCACGTTGTCTGCCCGGCCTGCGGCCGGCCCGCCACGCTGGCCGGAGGCCGGGCCCACACCGCGCTGAGCCCGCTGGGTCGGCCGCCGAACCGCCCGGGGTCCACCGATCCCCCGGTCGCCGGTCGGGCGCCGACGGTACTTTGCCACCAGCCCCCGAGCGCGTGGACGATGGCGTGGTGCAGCCCGTGACCGACGGAGAGACGGAACAGTCCGGACAGACCAACGACCTGGCGGACTTCCAGGCGATCCGGGGACGATTGTTCGGCATCGCCTACCGGATGCTCGGCAGTGTCGGGGACGCCGAGGACGTCGTGCAGGACGCCTGGCTCCGCTGGCAGGGGGCGGATCGCCGGAGCGTCCGGAACCCCGCGGCGTTCCTCACCACCACGACGACCCGGTTGGCGATCAACGCGGTGACGGCGGCCCGGGCGCGCCGGGAGACGTACGTCGGGCCGTGGCTGCCGGAGCCGGTGGACACCTCGGCCGATCCGGCGCTCGGCGCCGAGCGGGCGGAGGGGCTGGAGTTGGGGGTCCTGCTGCTGCTGGAGAAGCTCGCCCCGGCGGAGCGGGCGGCGTACGTGCTGCGGGAGGCGTTCGACTACGCCCACCGGCAGGTCGCCGAGGTGCTGGGTACGACCGAGGCGAACGCCCGGCAGCTGTCCAGCCGGGCCCGCCGGCACCTCGCCTCGGCGCGCTCGACACCCGTCGGCCGGGCCGAACACCGGCGGCTGGTCGAGGCGTTCCGGGCGGCGGCCCGGAGTGGCGACCTGGCCGCGCTGGAGCGGCTGCTCGCGGCCGACGTGATCGCCAGTTCCGACGGCGGGGGACGGGTGCACGCCTCCCGGAAGGACCTGTACGGCGTGGCCCGGGTGACGACGCTGCTCGACAACGTGCTGCGGAAGTACTGGAGCGAGTCGGTGCTCCGGACGGTGCTGGCCAACGGCACGGAGAGCCTGCTCGTGGCGGCCGCCGACGGGACCCCGGAGGCGCTGCTCGCCCTGGCGGCCACCGACCGGGGCGTCGAGCGCCTCTTCCTCGTGCTGAATCCGGACAAGCTGCGTCAGTTCGCCGCTCGGAGCTGACGGCCACGGCCGGGCGGATTCCGGCAAACCGCCCTACACCAGGCCCGACCTGTGTCTAAATCGGGTACGTCGGCGCTCGACCGATCGCGACGTACGGGGGAGTCATGGGCTTCGTCACCGCCAAGGACGGCACGGAGATCTACTACAAGGACTGGGGCTCCGGCCCGGTCGTGACCTTCTCACACGGCTGGCCGTTGAGTGCGGACGCCTGGGACGGCCAGTTGCTGTTCCTGGTGCAGCATGGTTTCCGGGTGGTCGCGCACGACCGTCGGGGGCACGGCAGGTCCGGTCAGGCCTCGACCCGCAACGACATGGACGGCTACGCCGACGACCTCGCCGCCGTACTGGAGGCGCTGGACCTGACCGACGTGACGCTGGTCGGCCACTCGACGGGCGGCGGTGAGGTGGCCCGCTACATCGGCCGGTACGGCACCGGCCGGGTCGCCAGGGCGGTGCTCATCTCCGCCGTGCCGCCGATCATGGTGCAGACTCCGGACAACCCCGAGGGGCTGCCGATCGACGTTTTCGACGAACTGCGGGCCAAGCTCTTCGCCGACCGGTCGCAGTTCTACCAGGACCTGGCGCAGATGTTCTACGGCGCGAACCGGCCCGGGGCGAAGGTCTCCAAGGGCATCCTCGACCAGTTCTGGCTCTGGAGCATGCAGGCCGGCATGAAGAACGCGTACGAGAGCATCAGGGCCTTCTCCGAGACGGACTTCCGGGACGACCTCGCCAGGTTCGACGTACCGACCCTGGTGATGCACGGCGAGGACGACCAGATCGTCCCGGTGAAGGATTCGGCCCGGAAGACCGCCCAGTTGATCGCCAACGCCCAGGAGATCTACTACCGGGGCGCGCCGCACGGGCTGACCGCCACCCTCCAGGACCAGGTCAACAACGACCTGCTCGCCTTCCTCAAGAGCTGACGCCCAGGAACCGGCCTGGGACAGTCCGGCCTGGGACAGTTCAGAACTCCTGGCCGGCGACGACCGACAGAAGTCGCAGCTTCTCCGCGCTCTCGCTGCCGGGGGTGGCGGTGAAGACCAGCAGCGACTGGGACTGGTCCGGATCGAGCAGGACCTGGCAGTGCAGCTCGAGGAGCCCGAACCGGGGATGCCGGATCCGCTTCGCCGCACAGTACGGGCCGGTGACCGGGTGCTCGCGCCACAGCTCGGCGAACTCCGGGCTGCGGCTGAGCAGCCCGTCGACGATCTCACCGGCCCGGGAGTCCCGACCGGCCCGGGTGTACGCCCGGTGCAGGTCGGCGACGAGCAGCCGGCTGTGTCCGGGATGGTCGTCCTCGGGGTGGATGCGCCGGCTGTCCGGTTCGGTGAACCAGCGGTAGTGCAGGCTGCGGGCCAACCCGGCGTGCCGGGTCTCGTCGCCGAGCAGCGCGGTGGCGAGCAGGGTCTGCCGCAACGTCTCGCCGAGGTCGCTGACCACTTGGGCGGCCGCGTCGCCGAGCCCGTCGAAGATGCGCATCATGCCCGGGTTGATGTGGTCGGCCCGGCGTACCCGCCCCGGCGTCGGATATCCGCCGAGCCGGAACAGGTGGTCCCGTTCCTCCAACGACAGGCGCAGGCCACGGGCGATCGCCGCGAGCATCTGCTCGGACGGGCGCGGGCCGCGCTGCTGCTCGATCCGGCTGTAGTAGTCGGTCGACATGTCGCTGAGCGCGGCGACCTCCTCCCGGCGCAGCCCGCCGGTACGCCGCCGCCGCTGTCCCCGGGGCAGCCCGACATCCTCCGGTTGCAGCGCCTCGCGCCGGCTCCGGAGGAACTCGGCCAGCCGGACCCGGTCCACGGCGTCCTCCTCCTCGTCCATGCCCGCCGGCCGCCCGCCGACCGTTCGACTTCGGCAACAATCCCCGGACCTGCGGGAATTCCTCCGAGGTGCCGATCGTCGCACCGTGGCGGGCGGCCGACCAGGTGACCGGGATCCACGGATCGGCTGTACCTGGCTGGGCCAGAACCCCGGGCCAAGACTCGGCACCATGACTGGACCAACACAGAGCGCACCCGGACACTGGATCGACGGCGAGTGGACCTCAGCGGAATCGCCGGAGACCATCCCGGTGCTGAACCCGGCGAACGGCGAAATGGTCGCCGAGGTGCCGGCCGGTACCGTCGCCGACCTGGACCGGGCGGTCGCCGCCGCCCGGGCCGCCTTCCCCGGCTGGGCCGCGACCCCACCCGCCGAGCGGGCCGCCGTGGTGCGGCGGATCGGCGAGGGCCTGGGTACCCGTGCCGAGGAGATCGCCGCCGCGATCACCGCCGAGATGGGTTCCCCGCTCGGCCTGTCCCGGACCGCCCAGGTCGGCTTCCCGGTCGCCGTGGCCGAGTCCTTCGCCACCCTGGCCGCCGACTTCGCCTGGACCGAGGAGATCGGCAACTCACTGATCGTGCGCGAGCCGATCGGCGTGGTCGGGGCGATCACCCCGTGGAACTTCCCGCTCCAGCAGATCGTGTCGAAGCTGGCGCCGGCCCTGGTCGCCGGGAACACCATGGTCTTCAAGCCCTCCGAGATCGCGCCGCTGACCGCGCGGATCCTCGCCGAGGTCACCGCCGGGGCGGGGCTGCCGGCCGGGGTCTTCAACGTCGTCTACGGCACCGGACCGGTCGTCGGCGAGGCGATCTCCGCCCACCCGGAGATCGACATGATCTCGTTCACCGGCTCCACCCGGGCCGGCCGGCGGATCTCCGCCGTCGCCGCCGGGACAGTAAAGCGGGTCGCGCTGGAACTCGGCGGCAAGGGCGCGAACGTGATCCTCGACGACGCCGACCTGCCGACGGCGGTTCAGGCCGGCCTGGCGATGGCGTTCACCAACGGCGGTCAGGTCTGTGGCGCCTGGCCACGGATGCTGGTACCGGCATCGCGGCAGGACGAGGCCGTGGCCCTGGCTGTCGCCGCCGCCCGAGAGTACGTCGTCGGCGAGCCGACCGACGAGGCGACCCGGATCGGCCCGATGGCCTCCGAGGCGCACCGCGAGAAGGTGCACGGCTACATCGAGCGGGGCATCGCCGACGGCGCGACGCTGGTCTTCGGCGGTACCGGCCGGCCGGAGGGGCTGGCCGAGGGCGCCTACCTCCGACCGACGATCTTCGCCGACGTCGACCCGTACTCGGTGGTCGCCCAGGAGGAGATCTTCGGTCCGGTCCTGACGATCATCCCGTACGCGGACGAGGACGAGGCGGTCGCCATCGCCAACGGCACCGTGTACGGCCTCACCGCCGGAGTCTTCGGCGAGCCCGCGCACGCCCTCGCGGTGGCCCGGCGGCTGCGCGCCGGTCAGGTCGACGTCAACGGCGGCCACTGGAACCCGCTCGCCCCGTTCGGCGGCTACAAGCAGTCCGGCAACGGCCGCGAGTTCGGCCGGGCGGGGCTGGAGGAGTTCCTGGAGACCAAGTCCATCCAGCGCTGAACCGCCGGGCCGGGCAGCCGGGCAGACCGGGTCCCGGCGGCGGTGCCGGGGTCCGCCGTCAGACCCCTCGCTGGTGCAGGTAGTCCGCCAGCGCGGGCACGGTGTCCAGCGCGGAGACGTCGTCGTCGGGCTCCACCACGACGCCGTAGCGGTGCTCGACGGCCTGGATCAGCCGCACGTGGCCGAGTGAGGTGAGGCCGAGCAGCCCGAGCGACTCGGGCTCGGCCAGGGCGTCCGCCGCACTGATCTGGCCGTCGCTGGCCTCGACGACCAGGCCGGCGAGCTCGTGGTGCAGCCCGGGAACGGTCACGTCGGCTCCTCCGGTCACCACTCCTGCTTCTCCGGTCGTCACTCCTGCTCCTCCTGTCGCAACTCCTCGACGGCACTGACCACCCCGTCGACGGTCGGGGTGTCGAAGAAGACGTCGAACGGCACCTCGACGCCGAGAGCCTGCCGGATCCGGGCGGTGATCTGCATGATCGTCAGCGAGTGGCCGCCCAGGTCGAAGAGGCTGTCGTCCGGGCCGATCTCGTCGACCCGCAACACCTCCTGCCAGATGCCGGCCACGACCCGGGTCAGGGCCACACTCTCCGCCGGGCCGGCAGCCTCGACCTCGGCGGCCGGCGGCGTGACCTGGCCGCGCTCCGGGGTCGGCAGGGCGGCCCGGTCGAGCTTGCCTCCCGGCGTACGCGGCAACCCGTCCAGCCAGCGGAGATCCCTCGGGATCATGTACCGGGGCAGCGTACCGGCGACATGCGCGCGGATCGGCGCCAGCTCGCCCGCGCCGACCAGATAGGCCACCAGCTCGCCGTCCCGGACCGCCACCGCCGCCTCGGCGACCCCTGGCGCGTCGAGCAACGCCCGCTCGACCTCGCCCAGCTCGATCCGGTGACCGCGCAGCTTGATCTGGTTGTCGGCCCGGCCGAGGAACTCGACAGTTCCGTCCGCACCGAGCCGTACCCGGTCACCGGTGCGGTAGTGCCGCCGGCCGGTACCGTCCGGCACGAACCGCTCGGCGGTGAGTTCCGGCCGCCCCCGGTAGCCCCGGGCCAGCCCGGCGCCGCCGATGCAGAGTTCACCGGGTACCCCGACCGGCACCGGACGCAGCCGGGCGTCCAGGACGTGCAGCGTGGTGTTGGCGATCGGCCCGCCGATGGTGACCCGGGACGGGTCGGCCGGTATCTCGGCGGCGGTGGACCAGATGGTGGTCTCCGTCGGGCCGTAGACGTTGACCAGACGGTCGACGAGCGGGCGCAGCCGCCGGGCGAGGGGGAGCGGCAGCGCCTCACCGCCGCTGAGCGCGGTGATCGGCGCCCCGGCCCAGCCCGCGTCGAGCAGCAGTTGCCAGCTCGACGGGGTCGCCTGCACGTGGGTGATCCCGGCGTCCCGGACGAGTCGGCCCAGCGCGCTGCCGTCCCGGGCGGTCGCGTCGGCGGCCACCACCACCCGGCCGCCGGTGCAGAGCGGCGCGAAGAGTTCCAGTCCGCTGATGTCGAAGGAGATGGTGGTCTGGTGCAGCCAGCGGTCCGCCGGGCCGGCACCGAGCAGCTCGGTCATCGCGGTGACGAGGTTGAGCAACGCCGGGTGGGCGATCTCGACGCCCTTCGGGCGGCCCGTCGAGCCGGAGGTGTAGATGACGTAGGCGAGCCCGTCCGGGTCGGTGGCGGTGGGCGGTGTCTCCGGCTCGGCGGCGAAGGCGGCCAGACCGTCGAGCGGCAGCAGCTCGACGGGTACCCCGCCGAGCGCGGCGGTCGCCTCGACGTGCCCGAGGACCAGCTTCACCCCGGCGTCGCCGAGGATGAACTCCAGCCTGCTCGCCGGATAGCCCGGGTCCAGCGGGAGGTAGCCGGCCCCGACGGCGAGGATGCCCAGCACACCGGCGACGAGTTCGACGCCCCGGCGGGGGCAGAGTCCTACCAGGTCACCGGCGCCGACGCCGTGCCGGCGCAGCCCGTGGCCGATCCGGTGCGCGGCGGCGACCAGCTCCCGGTAGGTCAGGGCGCCGTCGTCGGCGTGCACCGCCACCGCGTCCGGGCTGGCCTCGGCGGCCGCCCGGATCAGGTCCAGCACGGTGCTGGCGGGGCGCGGGCGCGCGGTGGCGTTCAACCGGTCGAGCAGCGCCAGCTCCGCCGGGACGAGCAGGTCCAGGTCGCCGACCGGGCGGTCGGGCTCGGCCAGTGCCGCGCCGAGCAGGGTACGCAGGTGTCCGGCGATCCGCTCGGCGTCGGCGACCGGCAGCAGCCGGGCCGGTACGAGCATCCGCCCGGTCAGCCCGGCCGGGGTGTCGACCAGGTGCAGGTGCAGGGCGCTGCGTACCGTCGCCGGGACGAGCAGCCAGTCCACACCGGACGGACTCTCGGTCGGCCGTCGGTAGCTGACCGAGACCGGCGCCATCGCCGGGCGCGGTGGCAGGCCGGGCAGGGCACGTCCGAGCGGTACCTCGCGGTGCCGGTATACGGCCCGGGCCTCGGCGCGTACCGCCCGGACCAGCTCGGCGAAGGGAGCCGCCAGGTCGATGCCGACGGTGACGGGCAGTTCGTTGACCCACATCCCGAGTTCGGGTGCGGTCTCCGGGGACCGGGTGGAGAGGTCGACGGCGACCGAGGCGGTGCCGTTGCCGTAGCGGGCGAGTACCACGTGCACGGCGGTGAGCAGCACCTCGAACCGGGTCACCCCGAGCGCCGCCGCCCCGGCGGTCAGCGCGGCGTCCAGTTCCCCGCCCCAGGCGAGGTCGAGTCGGGTGGCGGGCTCGGCGGCGCTCGGCGTACCGGTCAGTCCGGGCAGCAGCACCTCGTCGGCCGGGGCCGGGCGGGCGGACCAGAAGTCGCGGGCCGCCGGGAGCGCCTCGGCGATCCGGCCGGCCTGTGCCCGTACGGCGGCGCCCAGCCGGGTGGGCGATCCGGCGTCGAGCGGCCGGCCGGCGAGCGCCTCGGCCAGGTCGGCGACGAGTACGTCCTTGCCGCCGCCGTCGAGCACCAGATGGTGGGCGACGACCAGCAGCACCGTGCGGCCGTCGTCGACCCGCAGCGCCAGGCAGCGGGCGAGCGGGCCGGCGGTGAGGTCGAAGCCGACGGCGAGTTCGGCGGCGACGGCGGAGTCGAGCGCGTCCGCTTCGACCGCCCGGTGCGCGACCGGCATCGGGTCGGTGGGGGTCAGCAGCGGTGCGCCGTCCGCCTCGGCCACGGTCGCGGCGAGCAGCGGATGCCGGCCGGTCAGCGCGGCCCACGCCCGGTCCAGCACCGCCGGTGCGACCGGCTCCGGCACGGTCAGCGCCACCGCCAGCAGGTACGTCGTCGACGCCCCGCCGGCCCGCTCGGTGAACCAGACGCCCTGCTGGGTCAGGGTCATCGGGACTCCGACCGGTGGACCGGCCGCCGGGCCACCTCCGTCGGGTCCGGTGCCGACGACCGGGGCGCGCGCACCGGGCGGCTCGGGTGACAGGAGGTTCGGTGCCTGGGTCATGGCCTCGCCGTTCTCTCTCATGCTGCCTCCGGTGGGCGGCTGCTCGGATCCCCCGGAGTCGGGTCGGGCTGGTCGAAGAGGGCCCGCAGGCGGTGCTTGACCACCTTGCCGCCCGCGTTGCGGGGCAGTTCGTCGACGTGGACGATCCGGCTGGGCTGCTCGTGCCCGGCCAGCCGGCTGGCGAGGAACCCGCGTACCTCGGCGAGGCGCAGCGGGCGGGTGGTCACCAGCGCGGCCACCGGGGTGGTCCCGAGTACCGGATCGGGCAGGCCGAAGACGGCGGCCTCGACGATCTCGGGGTGCTCGTGCAGGGCCGCCTCGACCGCGACCGTGGAGACCTTGTCCGCACCGCTCTTGATGACGTCGCTCTCCCGGTCGACGAGGTAGAGGTAGCCGTCGCCGTCGAGATAGCCGATGTCACCCATCCGGGTCCAGCCGTCCCGGAACACCTGCCGGGTGGCCGCCGGATCGTCGTGATAGGACCGGGCGGTACCCGCGCAGCGCAGCCACACCTCGCCGGTCACCCCGGCCGGGCAGGGCCGGCCGTCCTCGTCGCGGACCTGGAGCGCCCCACCGGCGACCACCCTGCCCAGCGCGGCCGGGCGATCGGGCCCGAAGACCACGCTGGTCTGGGTCGGCGCCGCCTCCGTCGAGGTGTAGTAGTTGACGATCGTGGCGCCGGGCAGCGCGGCCGCCAGCCCGGTCGCCACGGCGGGCGGCAGGACGGCGGCGGTCGAGCCGAGCAGCACCACGCTGCTCAGGTCGTACCGCTCCAGCGCGCCCGAGCGGAGCAGTTCGATCGCCATCGCCGGCACCACGAAGACGCTCCCCACCCCGTGCCGCTCGATCAGCCGGGCGAAGTGGTCCGGGCCGAACCGGGCCGTCACCAGCATCCCGGCGTGTGCGTCGAGCGCGTTGAACAGCATGGTCTGGCCGGCGTTGGTGCCGATCGGAAAGGCGTGCAGGAACTGCCGGGAGTGGGCCAGCGCCCGCAGCGGCGGGTCGAGCCGGCAGCCGTGGGTCAGGTTGGCGTGTGTCGCGGTGACCCCCTTGGGTCGACCGGTCGTGCCGGAGGTGTAGAGGATCTGCGCCGGGTCACCGGGCCGCGGTCCGGCCGTCGGCTCCGCCCCGGGCAGCGTCGCCCCGGGCAGCGTCGCCCCGGGCAGCTCCGCCCCGGGCAGCGCCGCCACGTCGTCGGGGCCCCAGCGGAACCGGACCGGCACGTCGGGCAGCTTCGCGGTCGGCCCGTGCAGCAGCGCCGCCGCTCCACTGTGCCCCAGCATGTACGCCAGTTCCGCCGGGGCGCTGCGGGTGGAGAGCGGCACGGCCACCGCGGCGGCGGCGAGCACCCCGGTGTAGGAGCAGGCGTACCCGATCCAGTCCTGGGCGCCGTAGAGCAGCCCGACCCGGTCGCCGGGGCGTACCCCGGCCGCCCGCAGCCCGGCGGCGATCGCCTGGGTCCGGGCCTGCCAGGTGCCCAGGTCGAGGCTGCCCGCGCCCTGGCTGACGGCGACGTGCGACGGTTCGGTGCCGGCCCGGGCGGCGAGCAGTTGCGGCACGGTCAGGGCGACCCGGCCGGTTCCACCCAGCCGGCGGCCGAGGGCCGGCCGCGCCCCGCCGCCGGTAGCGACGCCGCGTCCCGCACCGGCGGCGCCCCCGGCCGAGGTGCCGCTCATCGGGCTGCCACCCGCTCGGCGGCCGGCCGCTGCGCCCCGGACTGCGCCCCGGACTGCGCTCCGGCGGGCTGGGCGGAGGCGGCGCGGCGGCGCAACGCCTCCACCCCGACCTGGTCGTCGGGCTGGGCGTCCGGGACCTCGTCGTCGAAGCGGGCGATCCGGGGCAGCCGCATCGCCACCAGCGCCACCGCCGCGATGGCGACCGCGAGCAGCAGGTAGAGCAGGCCGATGCCCCGGCCGTGCCCGACCCCGATGACCCGGCCGACCGTGCCGGCGAGCAGCCCGTCCGGGGCCATCAGCGGTTCGAGGAGGCGGGAACCGACCGGGCCGACCAGGGTCCAGCCGACCGGCAGGGTCGACCAGGCGATGACGGTGTTGATCGCGAAGACCCGGCCGTGGAACCGCTGTGGGATCTTGACCTGCACGATCGTGGTGTAGACGCCGTTGAGCAGTACCAGCCACATCGAGATGCCGAACGCGCCGACCGCGATCACCCACAGCGTCGGCCGCAGGCCGATGACGAGGCAGAAGCCGGCCAGCACCAGCGTGCAGCAGAGCACGGTGAAGAGCCGGCGATGCCGGGGCCCGCCCCAGATGCTCATCGCCAAGCCGCCGAGGAACGCCCCGACGCCGCCCGCGACCGAGACCTGGGCGACCTGGTCGATGCCGGCGAACGCCAGCACCAGTGGAGTGAGCATCATGAACAGCGGCGACAGGAACACGTTGAGGCTCATGAAGAACAGCAGCAGCGACCGGAAGCCCCGATGTCCCCAGGAGAGCCGCAGCCCCTCGCGGATCTCGGCGGTCAGGCTCTCCCGGCGCCGCCACGCCAGCGTCCGGGGGAACCGCACCAGCAGCACGATGACGATCGCGGCGGCGTAGCTGAGCACGTCGATGACGAGGATGCCGCCGAGGTCGATCACGGCGAGCAACGCCACCGAGAGCAGCGGCATCATGATGGTGGCGACGCCGGTCACCATCTGTACGACGCCGTTGGCGTGCCCGAGGTACTGCTTCGGCACCAGCTGCGCGATGGCCGAGTTGTAGGCGAGGCGCTGGAAGGTGAGCGACACCGACAGCAACGCGATCAGCGGATAGATGTGCCACACCTGGAGCGACCCGGTCCAGAGCAGGAGGCCGAGCAGCAGCTGGGTGCCGCCCGCGCCGACGTCGCCGCAGAGGATCACGGCACGTCTGCTGTACCGGTCGACGACGGCTCCGGCCACCGGCAGCACCAGCAGCCCGGGGACGAGCCCGGCGACGGCGAGCAGCGCGAAGTTCAGCAGCGACCCGGTCTCCTTGAGCACCCAGAGCGGCAGGGCCACGTCGGTGAGGGTCGAACCGAGGATGGAGACGAGCTGGGCGAGCGCGACGACCAGGAAACGCCCCATGCTGGGCTGCGGCCCGGCGGTGGCGACCCGGCCGGCCGACCGGGAGGTGTCGTGCAGCCACCAGGTCGGCGCCGCGCCGCGCGCCGGCCGGGTCAGCGGCCCGGTCCGCTCCGCCAGCACGGCGGGGCCGACGGTGGTGACGATCTCGGCCAGCTCCTCGGCCCGCCACCTGAGGAAGAAGTGTCCGGCCTCGTCGAGTACTACGACCGCGGCGCGGTCGGTCAGGAAGTGCCACTCGGTGAACCGTTCGGCGTAGAACTCGGTCGCCGGGTCCCGCTCGCCCGCCACCGTGACGACAGGCGCGCGGAGCCGTTCGGTGCCGGAGTGCATCAGCCTCGTGAAGTACGCCTCGGCGCTGTCGGAGTCCCGGCGCATGTTCCGGATGATTTGCCGGGCCTGGCCCGGCTCGATGTCGCTCATGTCGACGCCCATCGAGGTCAACCAGTTGGCGTACGCCTTGTCGGAGCGGATCGACTCCATCCGGGTCAGCCGGGACAGTGCGGTCCAGACCCGGCTGCGTGGCCGGGCGAACGGAAAGATCGCTCCGATGTAGACGATTTCGAGTTCCCGCCCGCGCTGCTCCAGACGGCGGGCGATCTCGACGGTGAGCGCGGAGCCGACCCCGCAGTGACCGTAGAGCGCCAGTGGCCCGTCGACCTTGGCCAGGATCTCCTCGGTGCAGCGCTCGGCCAGCTCGTCGAAGGGGAGCGCGGCCTCGTCCAGGCCGATGTCGTGGCCGGGGATGGCGACGGAGAAGAGTCGGTGCCCGGCCGGCAGCGCGTCGGCGAGCGGCTGGTAGACCACGGCGCTGCCGCCGCCGTACGGCACGCAGACCAGGGTGCGTACCCGCTGGGCGGTGGGCACCGGCCGGGTCAGCTCGTGCACCAGGTCCCGGGGACCGCGCTGCTCCGGCGGGGCGGCGACGAGCCGGGCCAGCTCGCGTACGGTGCGGTTGGTGAAGAGGTCCAGCACGGAGACGCCGGCACCGGCGGCCCGGCGCAGCCGCGCGACGACCTGGACGGCGAGCAGCGAGTGCCCGCCGAGATCGAAGAAGTCGTCGTCGAGACCGACCCTCGGCACGTCGAGCACCTCGGCCCAGACCTCGGCGACCAGGATCTCGGTGGCCGTCTCCGGCGCGAGGTACGGTGCGTCGAGGTCGCGTACCCGGGGCGGGGCCGGCAACCGCCGCCGGTCCAGTTTGCCGTTCGGGCTCAGCGGTAGCTCGGGCAGCTCGACGAAGGTCGCCGGCACCATGTAGTCGGGCAGCCGCCGCTTGAGGGCGAGCCGGAGCGCGGCGGTGTCCACCGGGGCGGACCCGACCAGGTACGCCGCCAGCCGCCGGTCTCCCGGGCTGTCCTCGCGGACGACGACGGCGGCGTCGCGTACCCCGGGCTCGTCGCGCAGCGCCACCTCGATCTCGCCCAGCTCGATCCGCAGGCCGCGCAGCTTCACCTGCCCGTCGATCCGGCCGAGGAAGTCGAGCGTCCCGTCCGGCCGCCACCGGGCCAGGTCGCCGGTGCGGTAGCGGCGTTCACCGTCCGGGCCGGTGCGGAATCTCTCGGCGGTCAGTTCGGGGCGGTTGAGATAGCCGTGCGCCAGCCCCACGCCGGCCAGGTGCAGTTCGCCCGGTACGCCGACCGGCACCGGCTCGCCCCGCTCGTCGAGCACGTACACCCGGATGTTGTCGATCGGTGCGCCGATCGGCACCCGGGCCGCGCCGGTCAGCTTCTCGGCGATGCAGTGGTACGCGGTCACGTCGATGGCGGCCTCGGTCGGCCCGTACAGGTTGTGCAGCTCTGCGCCGGGCAGCGCGGCGAGGGTACGCAGCGCCAGGTCCACCGGGAGTTCCTCGCCGCTACAGATGATCCGCCGCAGCGACCGGCACCGTCCGATCCCCTCCTCGGCCAGGAACACCGCCAGCATCGACGGCACGAAGTGCACCGTGCTGACCTGCTCGGCCGCGATCAGGTCGCGCAGGTAGCCGGCGTCCCGGTGCCCGTCCGGCCGGGCCAGCACCAGCCGCGCTCCGGCCAGCAGCGGCCAGAAGAACTCCCAGACGGAGACGTCGAAACCGGCCGGCGTCTTCTGTAGCACGGTCTCCGTTGCGGTGAGTCCGTAGCGGCGCTGCATCCAGTGCAGCCGGTTGACGACGCCGCGATGGCCGTTCGGCACCCCCTTGGGCTGCCCGGTCGAGCCGGAGGTGTAGATCACGTAGGCGGGGTCGTCCGGCCCGGCCAGCGGTTCGGGGGCGGTGCTGGCGGCGCCCGCCCAGCCGGCCGGGTCGTCGAGGGCCAGCACCGGTCGGTCGGTCGGCGGCAACGCGGTCGCAGCCGTCCCGGCGGTGAGTACGGCCACCGGGTCGGCGTCGGCGAGCACGAAGCCGAGCCGTTCGGCCGGGTGGTCCGGATCCAGCGGCAGGTACGCCGCACCCGAGACGAGTACGCCGAGCAGGGCGACGACCAGCTCCGGGCTGCGGTGTGCGCAGACCGCGACGAGCCGTCCCGGCCCGGCGCCGTGTTCGCGGAGCCGGTGGGCGACCTGGTTCGCCCGCTCGGCCAGCTCCCGGTAGCTCAGCGTGGTCCCCTCGAAGGTGACGGCCGGTGCCTCCGGGGTGGCGGCGACGCTGGCCTGGACCAGCTCGTGCAGGGTCGCGTCCGCCGGAAAGTCGGCGGCGGTGTCGTTCCAGCCGACCAGCACCTGTTCCCGGGCCGCCCCGCCGAGGGTGAGCAGGCGGTGCAGCGGCCGGTCCGGGTCGCGGGCGACCTCGTGCACGAGCTCGACGAAGGTGTCGGCGATCCGTTCGACCGTCTCGGCGTCGAACAGGTCGCGGCGGTAGACGAACGCGCCGGAGAGCGTCTCCCCGGCCACCAGGTCCAGCTCCAGGTCGAACCGGGTCGCCACCGCCTCGACGACGAAGGGCGCCACCGCCAGCCGCTCGTCCGCGCCGCCCGGGGAGGGCGAAGAGGCCGGCGGCGGCGCGGCGGGAGTGCGCATCGAGAGCGCGACCTGGAAGATCGGGGAACGGCCGACGTCGCGCGGCAGGTCCAGCTCGGTGACCAGCTCCTCGAACGGCAGCTCCTGGTGGGCGTACCCGTCCAGCACGGTGTCCCGGACCCGGGCGACCAGCTCCGCGAAGGTCGGGTCGCCGGTGGCGTCGACCCGGGTGACCAGCATGTTGACGAACATGCCGATCATCGGCTCCAGCTCGGCGTGGCTGCGCCCGGCCTGCGGTGACCCGACGGCGAAGTCGTGCTGCCGGGCGTACCGGGCCAGCACCGCCGCGTAGGCGGCGAGCACCACCATGAAGAGGGTGGCGCCGTGCTCGAGCGCCAGCCGGCGCAGTGCCGCCGTCGACCCGGCGTCCAGGTGCACGCCGACCGGCGCGCCCCGGAAGGCCGGCTCCGCGGGGCGCGGCCGGTCGGTGGGCAGTTCCAGCGGAGGTACTCCGGCCAGCCGGTCCCGCCAGTAGGCGACGTCGCGGTCCTGGGTACCGTCGGCGAGCCGCTGTCGCTGCCGTTCCCGCTGCCAGAGCGCGTAGTCGCCGTACTGCCGGCGAAGCGGTGGGAGGGGATCGGTCGGGGTGCCCGGCCCGGCGCCACCGGCGGCGGCGAGCAGGGTGAGGACCTCGCCGACGAGCAACTCGGCCGACCAGCCGTCGCAGACGATGTGGTGCACGGTGAGCGCGAGCACGTGGTCGTCGGGGGCGAGGCCGTAGAGGGCGGCCCGCAGCAGCGGACCCCGGGCCAGGTCGAACGGTTCGGCCAGCCGGGCCTGGACGGCGGTACGCACCCACGCCTCCCGGGCCGTCAGCTCGGCACCGGCCGCCTCGACGACCTCGAGCCGGATCGACACCGTGTCGTCGATGTGCAGCACCGGTCGGCCGTCGACGGTGGCGTCGAAGCGCATCCGCAGGCTCTCGTGCCGGGCCGCGACGGTCCGGAGAGCGGCTTCCAGTGCGGTCGCGTCGAGCGTCCCGCGCAGCCGCAGCACCACCGGGACGGTGTACGCGGCCGTACCGGGCGCGTACTGCTCCATGAACCAGAGCCGCTCCTGGGCGAGCGAGAGCGGCACCGTGGTCCCCGGCGGCCGGGCCGGGACGACCTCGGCCGGCGCGGCGGCCGGCCTGAGCCGGGCGGCGAGCAGCGAGCGTTTGGTGGCGGAGAGCTGGCCGGCAACGGCGGTCACGGCGGTGCCCGGCGCGGCGGTCTCCGCCCGGCGCCGGGTCGCGGTGTCGTGCTCCGGTGCGGCCGGGTGCGGCGGGATGCGGCCGGTCATGGTGCCCCCGTCCGGGCGGCGGCGAGTTGCGCCGCCGCCTCGTCCTCGGTGAGCCGGTCGATCTCGGCGACGAGTGCCGCCTCGACCGCGCGGGCGAAGCCGGCGACGGTGGGCTGCTGGAAGAGCAGCCGTACCGGCAGGTCCAGGCTGACGGCCGCCCGCAGCCGGGCGATCACCCGGACGGCGAGCAGCGAGTGCCCGCCGAGGGCGAAGAAGTCGTCGGCCACGCCCATCCGGTCGACCGGGAGCAGCTCGGCGAAGATCCCGGCGACCAGTTCCTCCGCGTCGGTCCGGGGCGCCTCGAATTCGGCCCGGGACTCGTCGGCGATCGAGGGCAGCGGCAGCGCCGCGGTGTCGACCTTGCCGTGCGGGGTCAGCGGCAGCGCGGCCAGCGGCACCACCACGCTCGGCACCAGCGGCGCGGGCAGCCGGTCGGCGGCGTGGGCGCGGACGTCGGCAACGGCGGCGGTGCCGGTCACGTACGCGACCAGCGTCTCGCCGAGGGCGGTGACCACGGCCTGGCCCACCTCGGGATGCCCGGTCAGCACCGCCTCGACCTCACCCGGCTCGACCCGTACCCCGCGGATCTTGAACTGCCGGTCGAGGCGGCCGAGGAATTCGAGTACGGCTTCGTCCCGGCGCCAGCGGGCCCGGTCACCGGTGCGGTAGAGCCGACCGCCGCCGTACGGGTCGGGGCGGAACCGCTCGGCGGTCAGGTCGGGCCGGCCGAGGTAGCCGTCGGCGAGCCCGGCACCGGCCAGGCAGAGTTCGCCGACCGCCCCGCGTGGCACCAGCCGCCCGGCCTCGTCGAGCAGGTACGCCCGGACCCCGCCGATCGGCCGCCCGATCGGTGGCCGGCGAGCGGTGTCGGCGGCCCCGAGGTCGACCGCCGTGGCGATGATCGTCGCCTCGGTCGGCCCGTACGTGTTGGTCAGCCGGATCCGGTCGCCGTGCCGGTCGCGCCAGCGGGCGACCGAGGTCGCGTCCACCTGTTCACCACCGAGGATCACCAGCCGCAGCGCGGCCGGCCAGGCCGGCACGAGGCCCAGCAGCTCCTGCCAGTACGCGGTCGGCAGGTCGAGGACCGTGATCGCCGGGTCGGCGGCGAGCAGTTCCGGCAGCGACTGCGGACCGTCGGGGAGCAGCACCAGGGTGGCACCGGCGGCCAGGGTGGGCCAGATCTCCTCGGCATGGGTGTCGAAGCTCAGTTCGGCGAACTGCACGACCCGGTCGGTGCCGGTCAGTCGGTACGCGTCGACCATCCAGCCGACGCGTGCCGCCAGGGCGGCGCGGCCGACGAGCACCGGTTTCGGGGTACCCGTCGAACCGGAGGTGAAGAGGACGTAGCCGGGGTCGGGCACGCAGGTCGGTGCGGTCGAGCCGGGCCGGAGACCCTCGACGGTGAGTACGGCGGCGACGGCGGCCTGCCCGACCAGCGCGGCGCGGCGCCGGGGCGGCAGTCCCGGGTCGACCGGCAGGTAGCCGGCGCCGGCCCGCCAGGTCGCCAGCAGGGCGACGACCAGATCGGGACCGCGCGGCAGGCTCACCCCGACGAGCTGCCCGGGCCGGACTCCGGCGGCCCGCAGCGCGTCGGCCAGCTCCCCGGCACGTGCCCAGAGTTCCCGGTAGCTGACCTGTTCGGCGCCGCCGACCAGGGCGATCGCCTCGGGTGCGGCGTCGACCGCCCCGGCGATGCGGGCGAGCAGCGGCGGGCCGTCGGCGAGGACCGGCCCGGTGCCGATCCGGGTCAGCTCGGCCCGGGCCGCCTCGTCGACGAGCGGTAGCGCCCGCACCGGGGTGTCCGGGTCGGCGAGGACGGCGCGCAGCACGGCGGTGAACCGGTCGGCGAGGCCGTCGGCGGTGGCCGGTGCGAACAGGTCGGCGCTACAGGTGAGCAGGATGTCCATCCGGACGTCGTCGGACCGGGTGTTGATCGCCGTCGAGCTGACGAAGACGTCCATGGCGACGTCGGTGACGGTGCGCCGCGATCCCTCCCCGAACGCCTCGACGGCCAGCCCCTCGAATCCCTCGAAGCCGGTCGCCGAGACGTCCATCGTGGAGTGCAGGGTGAAGGCGGCCTGGAAGAGTGGGTTGCGGCTCGGGTCGCGCGGCAGGTCGAGGTCGGCGACGAGCTGCTCGAACGGGATCTCCTGGTGGGCGAAGGCGGCCAGGCAGTTCGCCCGGGTCCGCAGCACCAGGTCGCGCAGCGTCACGTCGCCGGAGAGGTCGCCGCGCAGCACCAGCATCCGGGTGAAGTAGCCGAAGACCGACTCCGCCGCCACGTCGTCGCGGCCGGCGACCGGGGTACCGACACAGATGTCCTGCTGACCGCTGGCCTGCGCCAGGGTCAGTTGGTAGACCGTCATCAGCAGCATGAACGGGGTGCAACGCAGTTGCCGCGCCGTGTGCTGTACCGAGGTCCACAGCTCGGCGCCGAACTCGCGGACCACCGACACGCCCGCCGAGGTGCGTACCGCCGGGCGTGGCCGGTCCAGCGGCAGTTCGAGTACCGGCGGCCGGGCCAGCGCCGTCCGCCAGTACCCGAGTGCCGCCTCGTCGACGCCCTGCCGGGAGCGGGCGTGGTCGAGGTAGCGCAGGCCGGGCGCGGCCGGCTCGACGCCCCGGTACGCCTCGGCGACCTGCCGGTAGAGCAGGTTCATCGACCAGCCGTCGCCGACGATGTGGTGCACGGCGGTGCAGAGCACGTGGGTCCGCGCGTCGAGGCGCAGCAGCCCGACCCGGATCAGGTGCCCCTCGGCCAGGTCGAAGGGGCGGCCGATCAGCTCCTCGACGGCCCGCCGGGCCTCGTCCTCGCTGGAGACGTCGGCCCGGTACACCGGCGTCGCCCGTGGCGCCAGCACCTCCTGCGCCGGTACGCCGCCGGACTCGACGAACCGGGTCCGCAGGCTCTCGTGCCGGGCGGTCACGGTGTCGAGGGCGCCGAGCAGCCGTTCGACGTCGAGGTCGCCCCGGAGCAGCACGGTGGTGGAGATGGTGTACGCGGCGTCGCCCGGGTCGAGCCGGTCGAGGAACCAGAGGCGCCGCTGTGCCGGGGTCAGCGGGCCGCGGTCGTGTTCAGCCATGGCGTGCCCGCCCTCCGTGGGACGGCTCCGGGACGCCGGGTCCCAGCAGCCGGTCGAGCAGTCGCGGCAGCTCCGGGTGCCGCCAGTCCGGGAAGACGGCTGTCGCTCCGGCCGCGCCGACCGACGCCAGGTAACCCCGGTCCGGCACGGTCGGCATCGCCACCACCGGACTGCCGGCCGACCGGGCGGCGGTGATGCCGGTGACCGAGTCCTCGAAGACCAGTTGGCCCGCCGGGGGGACGCCGAGCCGTCGCGCGGTTTCCCGGTAGACGTGCGGCGCCGGCTTCAGCTCCGCTACGTCCCGTGCCGTCACCACCCGGTCGGCGCCGAAGAGCGGGAGCAGCCCCGCCCGGCGCAGGATGCCGAGCGCGGTCCCGCGTTCGGTGACGGTGCCGACGGCCATCGGGACACCCCGGTCGGCCAGCCGGTGCAGGATCTCGGCCGCACCGGTACGCGGCACGATCTCGTCGACGGCACCGACCAGCGAGGCGAAGCACCGGCGTTTCGCGGTGAGCACCTCGGCCGGCGAGACCCCGGTGCCGGCCAGCGCCGCGACCTCCGCCGCCAGCCGTGCGTCGGGGCCGCCGACGAAGTGCGGGAGCCGGCGCAGCGCCTCGTCCCACCTGAGCGCGACCCCGACCTCCCGGGCGGCCCGCAGCAGGGCGTCGTGGTGAAACCGTTCCAGGTCCACCAGGGTCCCGTCGAGGTCGAAGGCGACGGCGGACGGGCGAGCGGGGTGCTGCTGCGGGCCTACCAGCTGAGGCTGACCCGCTACCGGCCGGTTGCCGGTCACCGCCGTCCACCGCCTGGCGCGGATCCGAGGTCGGGTGGTGCCACCGTCGCCGACCCGGGGCGGGTCAGGCTGACGACGGCCATCTCGTCGTCCTCGTGGGAGATGACGGCGGAGTATCGGGGAGTGAGCATCGCGAGGAGGTAGTCCAGGTCGTCGATCATCCCGATCCCGTCGGCCGGATCGCGGCGGAGCCCCTTCGACAGCACCAGCAGCGCCACCTCGGCGATGCGGAGGCTGTCCAGGATCAGCGCGGAGAGGTCGATCGGGGTGAGCATGCGCCACAGGTCGAGGTGCACGGCGTAGTCGAAGGAGCCGTCCGGGTACGGCGTCCGGACGCCGAACAGGTGCGGATTGTCCGGCCCGTACGCGACGGCGTGGTCGATGCTCGTGCCACGGCCCGCCGACGCCGCCGTGCCGACGTCGTACCCGATCCAGAGACTGCTCGCCGCGTCCGGCAGGCCGACGGCCTTGCGTACGGCGTCGCCGGTGACCCGGGCCGGGTGGTCGCGGACGAACTCCCGGCACTCCTCGTAGAACGGCAGCGTCCGGGCGACCCGGCGGTGGTTGTCCGACGGGTGGGTGAAGAACTCGACGTCGTAGTGCCGGAACTTGTCGACGAGGTACGGCAGGACAGGCTTGGTGTTCTCCCACTCCGTCGCCCAGTCCCGGAAGTGCGGGGTGTGGTAGCAGACGGCGCCCGGGTCGTAGCGGAAGCGGCTGCTGTCCCGACCGAAGTGCCGGTAGATCCGGTAGGTGAAGTCGGTGTCCTCGTATCCCCACCGGACGAACGCCTCGTCGAAGCCACCGACCTGGAGGTAGAGCTCGCGGGGGAGCGAGAGGTTGTGCGTGAAGCCGAACATCCAGCCGGTACGCCGGTAGACGTCGAAGCCGCCGTCGGCCCGTCCCGGCAGGTCGCGGTGGTCGCCCTCCATCGGCAGCAGGTCGGCCTCGTCGGGTATCGCCTGCCGCAACCGGGTGAACGTTCCCCAGCTCGGCTCGATCCGCCGGCCGTAGACGACCTCGGCGTCCGGCCCGCCGGCCCGGCGCAGGTGCCGTTGCACGAGGTCCGGGGCGGCGTAGGAGTCCGCGTCCATCAGGAGCAGCAGGTCGGCCCGGGACCGGGCGACCCCGGAGTTCCGGGCCGCCGACCGCCCCCGGTTGGTGTCGTGCCGGACGTACCGCAGTCGCAGGTCGGCCTCGTGCCGACGGACCACCGCACGGACGTCCTGGGCCGAGGCGTCGTCGACGACGATCACCTCGAACCCGTCCCGGTCGGCGGTCTGCCGGACGAGGGACCCGAGGGTCAGGTCCAGGCAGGTGACCTGGTTGTAGGTCGGCATGATCACGGAGAGCACGTCAGGCCCCCCGGTCCGCGTGCAGGGCCGGCGTGGCGATCCCGACGAGGTCGGCCACCCGGTCGAGGTCGAGGTCCCCGACGTCGAGCAGCTCGATCAGGACGAGTTCCAGCCCGGCGAGCAGCTTGCCGGCGTCGGCGGCCGGCAGGTGGCGGCTGTCGGAGAAGAGTTCGAGGACCGCGCGGGAGCGCAGCGACTTGACGTGCACGTACAACGTCAGCCGCTCGCTGTCCCGGCCCGCCAGCTCGGTGACCCGGGTGGCGGCGGTCAGCTCGCGCAGCTCGGCGACGCCGAGGGGTGCCGGAGGCGGCCCCGCGACGCCGGGTTCGGGTACCACGTTGACGGTGCTCGCCAGGTCGATGTCGACACCCCGCCGGGTCTGCACCTCCGCCAGCAACCGCGCGACGTCCCGGGGGTCGCTCTGGCCCCGCAGGTACGCCAGCGTCGACGCCCGGTGCGCGTTGCGGATGGTGCCGGCCAGCGACCCGCCGTCCAACCGGATCAGCGCCGGTGCTCCCTGGTAGAAGGTTCCCACCGAGGCGGCGTCGCCGGGGGTGAACCGGTTGCCTCCGGCGAGGAAGAGCGGGACCTCCCGGGTAGCGGTCCGGACGCCGATGACCGTCGCCAGCGCGCCGAGCAGGACGGCGGCCGGCCCGACCCGGTGTCGTACCGAGACGGCCTGTACGGCCGCCGCCAGCGCCACCGAGTGCAGGCCGACGCCGGGGAAGAGCGGGGTCCCGCCCGGCCCCGGCGGGGTGGGGAAGGCGGTCGACGGCATGGTCTCCAGCATCCGGCGCCAGTACGCCAGTGCGAGGTCGTTGGCCCGGCGACCCGGCGCCGACGCCTCGTAACCGGCCCGGGCCAGCGGCTGCCAACCTGCGGCCGGCTCGGCGTGGTCGTCCCGGAGCAGTTCGAGGAACTCCCGGCGGAGCACGAAGCAGCCCCAGGAGTCGGCGGCGAGATGGGAGAGGACGAAGACGACCTGCCGGGGGCGGCCACCGGCCACGACGAGGCTCACCCGCAGCGGCCACTGGGCGTCGTGCCGGAACGGCTCCCGCCAGAGCCGTTCCTCGTCCTGGTCGGCGACCCGGCGTACCCGGCCGGGCTCGGTTTCGCAGATCTCCACCGGCAGGTCGCCCGCCCGGTCGCAGTGCTGCCGGGGCTCGCCGTCCGGGCCGACGGTGAACCGGGTCCGCAGCGCCTGGTGGCGGCGGACGAGGGTGTGCAGCGCGGCCAGCACCCGCTCCCGGGTGGCGTCGCCCGGCAGGTGCACCCGGAACCGGATGTTGAGGTAGTGGTTGGCCGGGGCCAGCGACTCCAGGATGTCCCAGACGAAGCGCTGCCCCCAGGTCAGCTCGGCGCTGCCCCCGTCCAGCCCGGTGAACTCCAGCGTCGACCGCTCGCGTCGCGGCACGTCGGGTATCCCGCCGCCGGTCATGACGCCTCGGCGGCCGGGTCGGTGCCGGCACGGCGGTAGAGCAGGAACCAGTCACCGGCGCCGACGAGGTCCCGTACGTCGGGGTCGGCGATGGTGGGTTCGCGGGCCGCCAGGACGTAGCCGTGGCGCTCGAGCACCGGGGCGAAGTCCCGCCGGAGGTAGTCGTCCTCCAGGCTGAGCAGCCGGTCGCCCTCGTTCGGCACGATCAGCAGCGCGGGTACGCCGCACCGGGCCAGCAGGGCGATCCAGGACTCGATAACCGCGATCGGCATCTCCGAGAAGCTGTGCACGTTGACGGCCAGGTCGGGCCGCTCGGCCGCCAGCCGCTCCGCCATCTCGTCGAGCCGCAGGACCACCGCCTTCTGCTCGACCCCGCGGTGTCGCAGGTAGTGCTCGCTGAGGAAGGTCGACTCCGGGATCGCGTCGACGCAGAGGTAGCGCTTCAGGCCGGGAACGCTCTCCACCATCCGGTGGGCGAGGCGGCCGTAGCCGGCGCCGATGTCGACCACGGTGAAGTCGGTCCGGGAGAGCAGCCCCCAGTGCCGGTCCAGGAAGTAGATCTCGTTGATCGAGTCGAGCAGGTCCCGGCTGGCCGTCGGCAGGCTCTCGAAGTCGAACGTCCAGCAGCCGAACGCGCCGTCCTCGCTGGTCCGGTCGAGCAGCTTGTGGGTGTCGAGCGAGCTGACGTAGCGCGCGAAGAGGAAGAACTTCAGCCGGGCGTTGTCGCCGAGCTGGCGTAGCTGCCAGACGTAGGCGTTGTCGCCACGGAAGTATTTCAGGTCGAGGTCGCGCAGCCGCCGGCTCCGCCGCCAGAACCGGCCGGGTCGGAACGGCGAGGCCAGCTCCCGGTAGCGCCGCCGGAGCTGCACCAGGTCCGGGTTCCGGTCGTGCAGCAGCGCGGCCAGTTCGGCGGGGAGCGGCCGGGAGTCGTCGTACCGCCCGTGGCCGGCGTGGATCCGATAGCTGGAGAGTTCGGTGGAGGTTCGGGTCAGGGTCAGCCCGAAGAGGCCGACGAGGTAGCGAATGGTGAGGAAGAGCCTAGAACTGAAGTGGTTCACCGAACTCGCCAACCTTCTCGCGTTGCGCCCCGGCACCGGCCGGCTCGTCGTCGGCCGCAGCCGTGCTGAATCGGCAGGCGTCGCCGCCGCGCAGCACGCGTACCGCCATGTGCCCGAGGGCGACGTGCAGGTCCTCGGTCAGGCCGTAGTCCGCCTGCCCGAAGACGACGAGCCGGTCCGCGAGCCGCGCCACCTCGCCGGCGTTGCCGAGCGCCGCCAGCACGGTCATCCCGAGGTCACGGCCGACCCGGGCCGCCCGGACCAGGTTGGTCGAGTGACCGCTGACGCTCAGCAGCAGCAGCGCGTCGCGCGGCCTGCCCCAGCCGGTCAGTTGCCGGGAGAAGATCTCGTCGTAGGAGTGGTCGTTGGCGATCGCGGTGATCCGGGCGATGTTCTCGGTCAGCGCCACGACCTGGGAGGCACCGCCGAGCGTGCCCGCCGCCGCCATCAGGTCGCTGGCGATGTGGATCGCCGCCGTGCTGCTGCCGCCGTTGCCGGCCACGAAGACCCGGCGGCCCGAGTGCAGGGTGAGGACCAGTGACTCCAGCAGGTCGGTCACCGAGCCGGTCTCGAGCTGGGCCAGAGCCAGGGTCAGGTCGTCGACGTACTGCTTGACCACCGTTTCGGCGCCGGTGGGTGCGGGGACCGGCCCGGCTGCCGGATCGAGCTGCTCGCCCGGGTGGACGGTCATCGGTATTCGGCGGACGGGGGGCGCCCGAATTGAGCCGGCGCACCATATTCGGTATGGCTTTCGAAAAACCGCCGGAGACCCCGTTTCGGGGTGTGCGGCACAATTATGGTCGCCGATAGTCCGACCAACGCAGGCTCCTCCTCGACACGTTGTGCGAGGACGGTGACAGACCGCAGCGCTGCGCCAGGTCGCCGTTCCCCCGTGACCCGTGTGGAAGATAACAATCATCGATGAGTACGGCAACCCCGCGATTGTGCCTGCCCGGGCCGGCCTGGGCATCTTTCATCGTGCTACCAGCGGGCCGGCGACGGCGGATTATCGAGATTGGACGATTCCAGCCCGCTCGGTCCCGAAATGGACCGGTGCCCACCGTGCGGTGCCGGAATGCGCCGCAAGTTTGGGCACGGCACCGCCACCGGACCGATCCGGATTCGCCGCCTGCGGCACATTGCTGAATGGCCGTCAGGATCCTTCCGCCCGATGGTCCGGGCGGTTACGACGTGGTGGGATTTTCGATAGGAGGACAGAACCGGTGGCACCGGGCACCGGCGTTCACACCCGGGTGATCCGGACTGCGTCGGCGACCACGTAGCCGGTGCCCGAGGTCCACCGGCTCACCCCCACCCTGTTCGCGTCCCCCGCCGGCAGCGTGAACACCCCGAGCGACACCCACCGGCCCCCGTTCACCCGCTGGTTCACCCGTACGGTCTGGTTGCCGCCGGTGGTGGCCACGATGAACGGCGTCGAGTCGTTGTACCCGGGGTCGGCCGGATACCAGACCGCCACCGCGTAGCTGGCGGTCTCCGGGACGTTCACCCGGTACCAGGCGACGTCGCTGGACAGGACCGGGTCGGCGAACCGGTAGTCGGCCCCGAACCTGGAGCTGGAGTAGCTCGAGGTACCCCAGTTCGCACTCGCGGTGAACCGGCCGGCCGTGCCGTTGTCGACCGTGCTGCTCCACGCCTGTGCGGTCGAGACGAAGCCGAGCCCGTTCGGCACCGGTCGTTGCGCGCCGTCCGACGGGGTGTTGCGGACCGATACCGAGGACGCTCCCGGCATCCGGGCGACCATGGTGCTGGAGCCTCCGCCGTCCAGGTTGATCGCGTCGTCGGCGCCGAGCGACTTCATGTAGTTGGCGAGTTCGACGTAGGTCATCCCGACGCTCGCGCTGGTCCGCCCGTCGACGACGACCATCCACATGGTGAGGCCGTCGGCCGAGAAACCGACAGCGGTACGGGGATTCCGCGGGTGCGCCACGGTGGTGGCCACCCCGTCCCTGACCAGTACGAGGTTGCCGCCGATCGCGACCTGCGCGGCTCCGGCCGCACCACGCGGCGAGTAGTTGACGGTGACCGGGTCGCCGACCGCGATCGCGGCCAGGGCGTCGGCACCGGCGTTCACGCCGAGCAGTACGACGGAGTTCGCCGGTACCTTGCCGCCGGCGGTGGTGCTGACCCGGCTGACCCGGCCACCGGTTATCTCGACCTCCCGGCTACGGGTGGCGCCGTCGAGCGCCTGACTGCGTGGCTCGTCGCCCCAGAGCGCGTTGTAGACGCCGATGCCGTCGGCCGCGATGTTCGGCGAGTTGAGGTTGGTGGCGGTGAGCTGGCCGCCGCCGGGGAGGGTGATCCTCGCGTCGAGGAAGATCTGGGCCAGGCCGCCCCGGGTGCCGGTGCCGTCGGCGTAGAGCGCGGCCACGTTGTTCCAGCCGGCGGCGGGGGCGTGCAGCAGCGTGCCGTCGTCCAGCCCCACCCCCCGGGGTGCCCCGGTGGCGCCGATGTCGAAGAAGTCTCCGTTCACGGCGGCGACCGCACCGACGCGGTTCGCCTGGGTGGTCAGGGTGGCGGTGGCGCCGACGGTTCCGGGGCTGAGGTATTTCGGCTTCAGGGTGGGCTCGGACAGGTTCGCGGTGAGCACGTTGATCTGGTTCGGACCGCTGGTCGAGGCGGTGCTCAGGGAGAGGCCGGGGGCCAGCGCGGTGCTGGCGAGCGTACCGATGCCGGGGCCGGCGGTGACCGCGACCGCCGGGACGGGGGTCGCGGCACCGACGCCGACGAAGGCGACCAGTGCGGCGAGCGGGACGGCGAGGGCTGATCGTCGCATGGCGTCTCCCGTGCGGGCAGGGGTGAGACCGGAGACCGGTGGGACCGGACCGGGACGGCGCGAAACTTATTGTCATATCCGGATGTCTGAATGGCAAGAAGCGCCGACCGACCGGGCGGGCGGGCGAGGCGTTGCTAGGCTGCTGCGGATGATCGGACCGGACGCCTACGTGGAGAATGCCGCCGCGATGTGGGGTGCGGTCGCCCTCGACACACGCCGGGACCAGGACTGCTTCCGCGCGGACCTGCCCCGGGCGACCCGCCTGATCTTGCGCGCGCCGATGTCGACCGAGGGCGTGTCGCGCCTGCTCGGCTCCGCGCCGCTAGCCAAGAACGCGGTACTGGAGGACATCTTCGGTGGCGGTGACGCCGAGCCGGTCGACCCGGCGGTGCGGATCCTGCGCATGCCGGTGATGGTGCGTCCGGCGGGGACGGTGGCGACGGCGGGGACCGCCTCCGACGGGGACGTCCGCATCGTGCGCGTCTCCGATCCGGAGGAACTGGCCGTGGCGGAGCGGATCATGGTGGAGGGGTTCCCGCTGCCGGCGTTCCTGCCGTGGCGCAGCGGCGAGGCGCTTCCCGCCGGTGTGCTGGCGGTGCCCGGCTGGAGTGTCCGGCTGGCGTACCGGCGGGGCGAGCCCGCCGCCGCCACCTACACCTACGACGACGGCCGGGTGGTGGGCCTGTACTGGCTCGTCACGTCACCCGCGCACCGCTCGGCCGGACTGGGGCGGACGCTGTTGACCCAGGCCATCGAGGCGCACCCGGACCGGCCGTTCACCCTGGTGGCCACGGAGGCCGGGCGGCCGCTGTACGAGTCGCTCGGGTTCCGTACGGTGGCGACGACCGGTTGGTACCTGCGGTCGCCCGTGCCGGTGCCTGACGCGCACCGGTGACCACGGGCGGGTCAGCCTCGGGATCTCCGGTCGAATTTGCCCGGCACCGCGTGCTCGGTGTCGGTGACGAGCCCCGTCTCCAGCACCTGCTTGAGCCGGCGGAGGTTCGCGGCCAGTTCCTCGGCGGGCGGCTTGCCGGCAGGGTCAGCACGGTGTGGCCCAGATCGCCCAACGGCATGGTCAGCACCTCGCGTACCGCCGTACCGCCCTGGTCGGGTGCGGGCGTGAAGTGCACCGTCCAGTGTGTCCGCAGCCAGGGTGGGGCGGTGGTCTCGTAGCGGATCAACGCGTCGGTGCGTACCTCGGTCAGCCTCACCGTCGACCGCAGGCGGATGCCGAGCGGGCCCTGGATCGTCCACCGGTACCCCGCCCGACCGACCCGTTCCACGGAGATCACGTCACCCAGGAAGCGGGCCCGGTTCTCGAGGTCGCGGTAGAAGGCGAAGACCTCCGGGACCGGCCGCCGGATGGTCACGGTCGCCTCGACCGACCTGGCGCGGAGGCGAGGTAGGAAGTGTGGCACTGCTGTCTCCGGCGGGGTGTCTGGGCAGAGGTTTTCCGCTGCGACCCGGCTCCGGCTCTGATCCGGCTCTGATCCGGCTCGGCTTCGCGGCGGCTTCGGCTCGGCTTCGGGCCGTGGACGAGGCGGGCCGGTCACGGCGAACCCGTCGCGGTTGCCCCGCCTCCCGCCGGATAAACCTGGTGTGCCGGGCGAGCCGGGTGCCGAGTCGATCCCTTCCGGGCGCGGGCAGGACTCGGCGGCACAGCATGGCCCGTGCGCCGGTAACCGATGGTCGAGCCGAAGTTTCGTCCAGACATCCGAAAGTCTGTTCAGATCAAACGAAAGCGGTTAACCTCGCGGCAGGTTTCTACCGAGAGCCGAGGTACGCGATGGGTCGTGCGGCGCCGCGTCTGCTCGCTGCCGTTCTGCTCGGCCTGCTCACCGTCCCGCTGGGAGCCGTGGATCCCCGTCCGGCGTACGCCCACGGCCAGCTCGCCGTCTCCACTCCGGCCGACGGGGCCACCCTGACCGCACCCGTCGAGTCGGTGTCGCTGGCCTTCACCGAACAACCCGCGCCGTTCGCGTACTTCACCGTCACGGCGCCGAACGGCAGCCGGGTCGACCGGCGCTGGTCGACCGGCACCCCGATCCGGCTCGACGAGCCGGTACGCGAGTACCAGTTGGTCAACGGTGCGTGGGAGCCGCGACTGTTCCACGTCGGGTTCACCGTGCAGGTGCCGGTGGCGTACTGGCCGGAGCAGGGCCGGTACGTGGTGCGTTACCAGACGGTCGCCTCCGACGGCGAGGAGGTCGACGGCGAGGTCAGGTTCAGCTACACCGGCGCCAGTACGCCGGCCCCGGCGGGTTGGCAGGCCCCGACCGACCAGCCCAGCCCGGAACTGGCCGCGGCAGCCGGGCACGGCCGACCCACCGCCCCGGCCTCGGCACCCCCGTCGGCACCGCCGTCGGCGCCGGCCGCGCCCACGGCGGCGGAGCGCGGACCGGGCGTGTCGGTCTGGCTGGTGCCCGCCGTGCTGGTGATCGGGGCCGCCGTCCTGGTCGCCGGGGTCGCCCGCCGCCCGGCCCGCCCGGCCCGCCCGGCCCACTCGGCAGGCAGCCGCCGGGCCGGTCCCACCCCGACCCCGAATCGCCGCAGGAGCCGCTAGGCGCCCGTCCACGGCACCACCCACCTCGCGAGCCGTCCCGTCCCGCCGATCCGTCGCCCGTCCCGCTCATCCGGCACCGCGTACCGCCGCCAGCGTCACCACCGTCCCCACGAATCGCGCGTCCCCCGAACCGCCACCGACCGTCCTGGAGACCCCCCATGCCGCCCCACCCCCGGCGACACCGGTCGACGCATGCCGCCGTCGCGCTGCTCGCCCTGCTCCTGATCGGACCGACCGCGTGCGGCGACGGCGAGCCGGCCGCCACCGACACGGTCGAGACCGTCACGGTCACCGTCGCCGGGGGCACCGTCTCACCCGCCCCGGGCCGGGTCGAGGTGGCCCGGGGCCAGACCGTCCGGATCACCACCACCAGCGACGTCGCGGACATGGTGCACGTGCACGGGTACGACAGGTCGGTGACCCTGCAACCCGGGGTCGCCGGCACGGTCGAGTTCGTGGCCGACCGCGACGGGCTCTTCGAGGTGGAGACCCACGGCCAGGACCTGCAACTGTTCCAGCTCGTCGTCAGGTAGCCGGCCGTGTGGCTCGCACACGGCGTCGGCGGGCGCCAGGACCTGCCCATCCCGTTCGGACTCGCCCTGACCGGCGCGCTGGTCGCCCTGCTGGTCTCGTTCGTGGCACTGGGCGCGCTCTGGCGGGAGCCCCGGCTGGGCAACGACGCCGGGCCGTCACGACCGCTGCCCGGACCGGTCCAGCGGGTACTGACCACCCGGGCCTGGTCGTGGCTGTGCCGGCTGGCCGGGTTGGTCGTCGCGGCGTACCTCGGGCTGGGTCTCGCCGGCCCGGACACGGCCGACAACCCGACCGCCGGAGTCGTGTACGTCCTGTTCTGGGTCGGCCTGCTGCCGCTGTCGCTGCTGTTCGGACCGGTCTGGCGGAGCCTGAACCCGCTGCGGACCCTGCACCTGCTGGCCTGCCTGGCGCTGCGCCGGGACCCGGTACGCGGGCTGCGTGATCTCCCGTCCGAATTCGGCTACTGGCCGGCGGCGGCCGGGCTGTTCGCCTTCGTCTGGCTGGAGCTGGTGGCGCCGCACCGGGTGAGCCTGCCGGTCATCGGCGGCTGGCTCGGCGGGTACGCCGTCGCCATGCTCGCCGGGTCGGTCGTCTACGGTTCCCGGTGGTTCGACCGGGGCGACGCGTTCGAGGTCTACAGTGCCCTCGTCGGGCGGCTGGCGGTGCTGGCCCGGCGCCGCGACGGTACGCTGGTCTGGCGGCACCCGTTCGACGGGATCGCCGGGCTGCGACCGGCTCCCGGCCTGGTGGCCTTCGTGGTGGTACTGCTCGGTTCCACCATGTACGACAGCCTCTCCAACGCCCCGTTCTGGGTCCGGCTCTCCCAGTCGGGCGTGGCGCCGCCCCCGCTGGTCGGTACGGCCGGGCTCGCCGTGGTGGTCGCGCTGGTTCTCGCCGCCTACCTGGCGGCGACCGGGTTGGCCGCCCGGCTCGGCGGCCGGTCGGTGCGGGACTGCGCCGGGGAGCTGGCCCATTCGGTCGTGCCGATCGCCGTCGGTTACCTGGTCGCCCACTACTTCACGCTGTTCGTGCTGGAGGGGCAGCGCACCCTGGCCCTGCTCTCCGATCCACTCGGGATCGGAGCGGACTGGCTGGGCACCGGGTCGTGGCCGGTACGGGGGTTCGGCACCTCGCCGGCCGGTACGGCGACCCTCCAGGTGACTGTGATCGTCCTCGGTCACGTCTTCGGCACGGTGCTCGCGCACGACCGGGCGTTACGGCTCTTCGACCGGCGAACGGCGGTCGCCGGTCAACTGCCGCTGCTGGTGCTGATGGTGGGTTACACGACGGCCGGGCTGCTGCTCCTCTTCGCCGCCTGAGCAAGGCTGTGCCGGCACGTGCACCCGCACGCGACGGGAGAGCGGGGACAGGGCGTCAGCGGTCGGGGGCGTCGGCGGGGGCCATCACCCGCAGCGCGTTGGCGTCGAGCCCGATCCGGATCGGGGTGCGGCCGCGTACCTCGCCGTCGACCTCGACCGGGGCCGGGCGGTCGGTGCGGAGCAGGATCTCACCGGCGGTCAGGAAGGGTTCGTCGTCGAGGGTGCGGCGATGCCCGGTCGCCGCGTTGCGCGCCGTCGCGCGCAACAGGTCGCGGCGGGTCGGACCACCCACCGGGTACGCGACCAGCAGCCGGTCGTCGGCGTTCGCGTCCGCGGTGATCGGCCGGCCGGCGTGGAAGCCGCCGTTGGCCACGAAGAGCTGGTGGGTCACGTACTCCCGGGACCGCCCGTCGGCCTGCACGGTGATCCGCATCGGACGGTTTCCGGTGAGCAGCGCCAGGGCGGTGGCCGGGTACGCCAGCCGGCCGACCACCCGCTTGAGCCGGGCCGGTGCCCGGGCCATCACGTCGGCGGAGAGCCCGACGCCGACGTGGTTGGCGAACGGCATCCCGTCGGCGGTCCCGAGGTCGACGTCGATCACCTTGCCGTCGGCCAGGGTCGCGACGGCCGCGTCCAGGTCGAGCGGGATGCCGACGGTCCGGGCGAAGTTGTTGGTGGTGCCGAGCGGCAGCAGCCCGAGCGCGATGTCGCGGTGGGCGAGCAGCCGGGCGGCGGCCCCGATCGTGCCGTCGCCGCCGCCCACGGCCAGCAGGTCCGGGGCCAGGCCGGCGGCGGCGGCCAGGCTCGCCTCCAGTTCACCCGGCCGGTCCGCCGGGTAGGTGCCGAGCAGGGTGAAACCGGCCGCGAGCAAGCGGGTCCGGGCCGCCTCGTAGAGCCGGCGGCCCCGGCGGGAGCGGGCGTTGACCACCAGCGCCGCCCGGCGCTCCCGCCGGATGGCGGCGTCCAGCTCCCGCTTCGACCGCATGCGCCAAGACCCTATCGCCCGCAGCCGGGTCGCCCCCCGGCGGTGCGGGACCGGCGGGCCGCGGGTTGCGGGGTCACCCGGGGCGGGCGGTGAGCAGGTAGTCGTCGGTCTCCGGGCTCCACCGCAGCTCGACCGCACCACTGGTGGCGGCCGCCTTGCAGAACTGGAGGAAGCTGCGGTAGCCGAGCTTCTTCTCGCTGAAGTCGGGCCGCGCGCGGCGAAGCTGGTTCTTCAGCCCGGAGAGCGCCACCGAGCCGTCCGCACCGGCCAGGTCGAGGAGCACGGTACGGAGCAGTCCGAACGCCACCTCCCGGTCGCCGTGTTCGGGCAGGGACACCCCGGGGTCGCCCTTGGCCGGGCCCTCGGTCAGCTCGACCACGTTGTGCTCGGCGAGGTGGCGGAGCAGCTCCCCGAAGGCCCGGAACCCGTAGTCGGACTCGCTGAAGGTCGGGTCCTTGCGCAGCAGGGTGCGCTTGAGCGTGGAGGCGGTGACCTCCCCGCTGGAGCTGCCCTGCAACCCCGCCACGGTCTGCGCGACCACCTCGGCGAGGGTGTCGACGTCGCGTACCGGCTCCTCGGTGCCCTGCGTGGGCTCGGGTACCGGCTCCGCCTGCTGGTCCGGGCCGGCCTGCGCCGCCTCCGGGCCGGTGGACCGGACCGGTCGGCCCCGCCGGGGACGGCTGGGGGCGATGTCCACCCCCTCCAGCCGGTCGTAGTAGAGGAACTCGTCACAGGCGGGTGGCAGCAGCGCCGAGGTGGACTTCTCCACGCCGACGCCGATCACCCGCTTGTTGAGTTCGCGCAGCTTGTGCACGAGCGGGGTGAAGTCGCTGTCCCCGGTGCAGATCACGAAGGTGGAGATGTATCCGCGTTCGAAGGCGAGTTCCACCGCGTCGACCGCCATCTTGATGTCGGCGGCGTTCTTGCGGCTGGCTCCCATCCGCTGCGGGATCTCGATCAACTCGACGTGTGACCGGGTGAGCATCCGGCGGTCCTCGTCGAAGTACGACCAGTCGGCGTACGCCCGGCGGACCACCACCCGGCCGCGCTCGGCCAGCGCGTCGGCGATCGGGCGGAAGTCGAAGGCCAGGCCGCCGAGGTGGTCCCGCGCACCGAGCGCGAGGTTCTCGTAGTCGAGGAAGAGGGCGATCCGGTCTTCTTGATCCACGTCGCTCAGCCTACGCCGGACGGGCCGCTCCGGGCGGCGGCCCGCCCCGGCGGGTCCGGCCTGCTCCGGGTTGTTGCCCGATATCGCCGCTCGGTACGCTCCCCGCGACAATTGTCGATGACCACGGGGGAGGAACAGTGCCGGAGCATGTCAGTCGCCGGGCGGCGATCGGGATGGGAGCGGCGGCGGCCGCGCTGGTGGCGACCGGACGGCCCGCTGCCGCCGCGCCCGCCACGACGGTGGCGGTCGGGCGGGCACCGGTCCCCGGGCCGGGCGTACCGGGCGGCCCGCTGGGCGCGACCGGCACCGCGCAGACGTCGATCCGGCAGGCGTACGACACGCAGAAGGCCCGGGCCGGTGGGGTGTGGCACTCGCACATCGCGATGGTCAACGCCGCCGGCACCCTGGAGACCGTGGTGGCGGACGACGCCGACAAGGTGACCCACGGCTACAGCGTGCAGAAGCTGGCGGTCGCGGTGGCGGTGATGGACAAGATCGACCGTGGCCAGCTCCGGCTCGACCAGAAGCTCGACCTCACCGCCGACATCATCCTCGGCGGCACCGGGATCTACTTCCTGCACACCGTCTGGGGCGACGACATCACGGTCGCCAACTTCCTCACCGCGATGCTGCTGGTCTCGGACAACACGGCGGTCCGGATGTGCGGCCGGGTGGTACCGGCGTTGGAGATCAACCAGATCCTCGCCAGCAAGGGCTTCACGCACACCCGGGTCGAGCCGGTCGCCAACCCGAACCGGTTCTTCCTCGGCGTGACCACGCCGCGGGAGACCCACGACCTGCTGTGGCGACTGGCCAACAAGACCATCGTGACGCCGAGGTCCGCCGACTTCCTGCTCGGCATCCTGCGGTGGATCAACGGGTACCACGACGGGGTCCGCCGTAACATGTCGTCGGCCGAGCGCAGCCGGGTGGCCACCAAGTACGGTGCGGACTACGACGAGTTGGGTGCGGCCCGGCACGAGGCCGGCATCATGTTCGACGCGGCGGGAGCGCCGACGCTGACGTACGCGATGTTCGCCGACTCCCTCGGCGACCGGGACAACTACGGTGCGACGCACCCGGCGGTGCAGGCGCACGCGGTCCTCGGCCGGAGCATGTTCGACGCGATCGCGACGGTCACCAACCGGACGGCGAAGGCCCGGCACACGGTCGACCCGTTCCGTCCGGTCAGCGGCGGCTGACCGGCTCCGATTCCCGGTACGTCGGCCGGGGCGAGCGGGTTCTCCGGCTCGCCCCGGCAGCGGGTCGCCGCCCGGGTGCTCAGAGCGTCACGACCACCTTTCCCGGGCTGTGTCCCTCCTCCTGGTAGCGGACCGCCTCCCGGATCTCGGCGAACGGATAGCGCCGGTCGACGACCGGGGTGACGCTGCCCTCCTCGATGAGTCCGGTCAGCAGCCGTAGGCACTGCTTCTTGTCGGGGCAGCGGACGGTGTCGGCGAGCGTGATCCGCTGGGACACCAGCGGGCTCGCCGCGAGCGCCGCGAAGACCCGGCCGACGGGCTGTAGCCAGCGACCGCCCGGGCCACCGACGACGACGAGCGTGCCGTCGCGGGTCAGCGCCCGCCGGTACGCCGCCACGGAGCGGCTTCCCGCGTTGTCCAGCAGCAGGTCGTAGCGGCGCCCGCGCCGGGTGAAGTCCTCGGTGGTGTAGTCGACGACCTCGTCCGCGCCGAGCGACCGGACCAGTTCGACGTTCCGGCCGCTGCACACGCCGGTGACGGTGGCGCCGAACGCGCGGGCGAGCTGCACGGCGAAGGTGCCGACCCCGCCCGAGGCGCCGTTGACGAGTACCTGCTGACCGGGCTGGAGCCGGCCCGCGTCGCGGAGTCCCACCAGGGCGGTGACGGCGGCCATCGGCACCGCTGCCGCCTGCTCGTACGACAGGTTCGCCGGTTTGGGGGCCAGCAGGTCCTCCCGGACGCTGACGTACTCGCCGAAGCCGCCCTCCGGAAGCAGGGCGTAGACGTCGTCGCCGGGGCGGAACTCGGTGACGTTCCGGCCGACCGCCTCGACCTGACCGGCCATGTCGCAGCCGGGGATCCCGATGGCCGGGGTACGCAGCCGGGGGCCGTCCGGCATCAGGCGGGCGACCAGCGGCTCGCCGCGGATGTGGTGCCAGTCGTACGGGTTGACGGAGGTGGCCCGGACCCGGACCAGCACCTCGTCGTCGCCGGGGGTGGGCCGCTGGACCTCGGTGAGTTCCAGCGCTTCGGGTGGGCCGTACGAACGCAGGACTGCCGCCTTCATCGTCGTCTCCTTCGGCTCGGCTCGACCGTGGGGGCGGACGGGTGTCCCGAGTGGAGCCGCAGCCGCCCTTACGTTGTAAGTCTTACGTCGTAAGGTACTCGTACGGCGTAAGGTTGTCGAGGGTGCGGATCGATCGAGATCGCGGGGCTGTGCTCGGAACCGTCCGGCGGGGGTGGGCGGACTCAGGCCCGTTCGCGGAGCCGGTCCAGGCCGTCCAGGATCAGGTCGAGTCCGAACTCGAACTCGGCCTGGTCGTCGCACCAGCCCAGCGTCGAGTCGGGGTCGTCGTGCGCGATCTCCGAGAGCATCCCGACCAGGTGCGGAAGCTGCCCGGCCAGCTCGGCCAGCCCGGCCGCCGGGTCACCGTCGCCGCCGCTGTTCGGGTCGAAGAGTTCCTGGCTGAACCCCAATGCCCTGCTGCCCAGCGCGTGCATCGCGTGGTGCGCCAGATCGTACGAGAAGCCGCCCTCGCGCATCAGACCGAGCAGGGCGTCGTAGTAACGCAGCACCGCCATGCTGGTGGTGGTGCGCGTCTCGAAGACCCCGGGCGCCCACCGGTGCCGGAGCAGCACCTCGCGGGCGGCCAGGATGCGCTGGCGTACCGCCTTCTTCCAGTCGGCGCCCCCGGCCGGTACGTCGATCCGGTCGACGACCTCGTTGATCTCCGTCGCGATCAGGTCCACGACGCCGTCGAGCACGTCTTCCTTGTTGGTCACGTGGTAGTAGAGCGACATCGCCTCGGCCCCGAGATGCTCGGCGAGCCGACGCATCGTCAGCGACTCGATGCCGCCGGAGTCGGCAACGCTGACCGCGGCCCGCAGCACCCGCTCGCGACTCAACGGGATCCGGGGCTCGACGGACTCGGCTTGGCTGGCCACCTACCTCAACTCTCCTCCGGGACGACATCGTACAAGGCAGGTCGGGCCCGGACCGCCAGGTGACAGGTGGCCCGGCGGACGCGCCACCCGGAGCCGGCCCCGTCCGGCGGCTTCAGTAGATCCGTCGGCCGTGCGCGTCCGGTACCCCGGACTTGCGGAGGAAGTAGGTGTTGACCTTGTCGCGCCACTCCTCGGCGGAGCGCAGCTGCTCGGCGAGCCGCTCCGTCACCCGGGCGTGCAACGCCGGGTCGACCAGTCCGGCCGGGCCGATCCGCTCCCACCGGCGCACCATCGCCACCACCTGCTCGACCCCGGCGAAACGGGTGTCGTAGATGTGCTGGATCACCGTCGACCCGGAGTGCAGTACGTGCTGGTAGGGCACGTGGTGGAAGAAGAGCAGCAACTCGTCCGGACAGGTGTCGAGGAACTCGTACCGGTCCGCCCAGGGCTGCGGGTACTGGCCGGTGAAGCCGGTCCCGGAGGCCCGGGTGCGGTCCACCCCGACGCCGTACCGGTCGGCGAAGTGGTAGGTGCCCCAGCGCGAGTACTCGTAGCCGTCCACGTCGGGGCCGTAGTGGTCGCCCGGCGCGACCATGAAGCCGACCCCGAGCGGCGCCGTGTACCGCTCGTAGGTGCGCCACGAGTCGTCCAGCAGCGCGTGCAGCGTCCCGCGCAGCAGGTCGGGATCGGCGGTCGCCGACGGCGTGAAGGTCAGCTCGATCCACTCGTCGAGTACGGCCACCGGGTCAAGATCGGGTGCCCAGGCGAGCTGGCCCGCGACATACAGGTTGGCCTGGGCGAGCGGGTGCCCGGTCCAGTACCGGTCGTCGCCCACGTTGGAGACGACCACCAGGCCACCACCCGCCGACGCCCCGCCGGCACCGCCACCCGCCGAGCCGGCGACCACCGAGGCGACCGTCGGCCCGCCCGGGCCCCAGGGCGCGAACCGCAGCACCTCGCTCCAGCACGGGCCGAGATAGCAGACGTGCCGCTGCTGCCCGGTGTACTCCTGGGTCGCCTGGAACTCCACCGCGAGCCGGGTGTTCGGCATCGCCGCCAGTACCGGCGAGACGGGCTCGCGCACCTGGAAGTCCATCGGACCGTGCTTCACCTGGAGGACCACGTTTTCCCGGAACCGGCCGTCCAGGGGCGTGAAGTGGTCGTACGCCGCCCTGGCCCGGTCGGTCGACCGGTCGCGCCAGTCCTGGCGGTGGTTGTAGACGAAGGCACGCCAGTGCACGATCCCGCCGAACGGCGCCAGCGCGTCGGCGAGCATGTTGGCGCCGTCCGCGTGACTGCGCCCGTACCTGAACGGGCCCGGCTGCCCCTCGGAGTCCGCCTTCACCATGAACCCGCCGAAGTCGGGTATCCGCTCGTAGACCTGTCTGGCGGCCTTGCACCACCAGGCCCGCACGTCGTCGTCGAGCGGGTCGGCGGAGGGCAGCTCGCCGAGGACGAACGGCGCGGCGAAGTTGACCGACAGATGCACCCGGATCCCGTACGGGCGGACCAGGTCCGCGATCGCGGCGACGTCGTCGAGCCGGTCGGTCAACAACTGGGTCGCCGTACCGCGCACGTTGACGTTGTTGACCGTCAGCGCGTTCATCCCACAGGCGGCGAGCAGCCGCGCGTAGTCGCGTACCCGATCCGGGTCCTGGCGGGGCGCACCGTCGCGCCAGAAGATCGACCCGCCCGCGTAGCCGCGCTCGACCTGCCCCATCACCGGATGCACGTCGACGTTGTCCCAGTGGCTGACCAGCCGCAGCCGCATCGCCGGCCGGTGCCGCCGCACCGGGATGTCGGCGCCGAACGCCGCCGGGCCGAGCCGGACGACGTGGAACAGCCCGTAGAGCAGCCCGGCCGGCTCGTCGGCCAGCACCACCGAGACGCCGTCCCGGCGGGCCACCGCGAAACCCTCCGGCCCGAGGCCGCCCGGATCCGACCCGCGCCCGATCTCGGCCGCGAGCGCCGCCGCGCCGGCCGGCAGCGGCCCGGCCGCGCCGAGCGCGAACACCAGGTCGTACGGTCCGCCGGGCGCGCCGGTGAGCTGCTCGCCCGCCGCCTCGGCCGGCAGGTGGGTGACCGTGCCGCCGAAGCGGGTGCAGGCCCGGGCGACCTCGTCGCGCACCGTGTCCACGAGGACGCCGCTACCGCGGACCAGCGTCCGGCGCGACCCGATCGCCCGGAACGCCTCCGGCGGCAACCAGGCCGGATGGATGGACGCGGGCTCGCCGGTGGTCATCGGGTCCCTCCCGGGCACGCTGCCGGAACCGTCATCACTCCGCCTCCGGGACGTCCTCGCGCAGCACCAGTACCCCCTTCGGGTCCAGCCGGATCGACTGGCCCGCCTCCACCCGGCCCCCGCCGAGCAGATCGGTACCGGCGGTGTGTGCGGTCGTCTCGACCGGGTCCACGCCGTGGTTGAGCAGGAACCGCAGCCGCGTCCCGTCCGGGGCGACCCGCACCGTCGACTCCAGTTCGGGCAGGTCCGAATACGGGCCGACGAGATCGTGCCGCTCCAGCACCCGACGGACCACCCAGTTCACGCCGGGCTGGTCGAGACCGGCGGCGACATACCAGCCGTGGCCGGCACCGTAGCTGTTCCGGGTGACCGCCGGGGTACCGGCGTAGAAGTCCGCCCGGTAGCTGCCGACCACCTCGGCACCCTGCGGTATCACCAGCTCGAAGAGGAGCCGCGACTCGACCTCGATCTCGTCGTCCGGGCCGGCGCCGTGCAGCCGTACCGGATTGACCACCTCGGGCGGACGGGCGTCCCACTCGTCGATCCGGATGCCCATCAGCGGCCCGAGCGGACCGGGAACGTCCGTCAGGAACGCCTTGTCGTCCTCGTCGACCCGTCCGGAGAGGAAGGTGGTCAGCACCGAACCGCCGCGCTGCGCCACCGCCGCCAGCCGCTGCGCCAGGTCGCCCTTGAGCATGTGCAGCGCCGGTGCGACCACCACCTGGTAGCCGCCGAGGTCGGCGGTCACCGGCAGCACGTCGACGTCGGCCCCGGCCTCCCAGAGCGCGCGGTAGTAGGCGTGCACGATCTGCTGGTAGCGCAGCAGCCGGGACGGGCCGTCGGAGATCTCCAGCGCCCACCAGCTGTCCCAGTCGAAGAGCAGGGCGACCCGGGCCGGCGTCCTAGCGCCCAACGTCGCCGGGCCGAGCCGGTCCAACTCGGCGCCGAGTCCGGCCACCTCCCGGAAGACCCGGGTGTCCTCCCGCCCGGCGTGCCCGATGACCGCGCCGTGGTATTTCTCGCAGGCACCCCGGGAGGCGCGCATCTGGAAGAAGAGCACCGCGTCCGCGCCGTGCGCCACCGCCTGCCAGCTCCACAGCCGCATCACCCCGGGCCGCTTGAGCGGGTTGACGTCCCGGGACGCGGTGTAGCTCGGAGTCTGCTCCATCAACCAGAACGGCTGGCCGTCCTTGAGCCCACGCATCAGGTCGTGGGCCAGCGCCATCCAGGCCGGCGAGTTGTCGTCGGGCGGGTAGTTGTCCCAGGAGGCGAAGTCGAGGTGCGGGGCCCAGCGGTGGTAGTCGATCGGCCGGTACATCCCCATGAAGTTCGTGGTGACCGGGACGTCGGGACTCGATTCCCGGATCGCCGACTTCTCGTCGCAGAAGTTGGCCAGCATCGCGTCCGACATGAAGCGCAGGTAGTCGAGGGTGATGCCCTGGAAGGCGGTGTGGTTCGGCCCGCGCCAGTGCTCGGTCAGCGCCGACGGCGGCTCGATCTCGGCCCAGTCGGTGAAGGTGTGCGACCAGAAGGTGGTGTACCAGGCGTTGTTGAGCGCGTCGAGGCTGCCGTACCGGTCACGCAGCCAGTCCCGGAAGCCGGCGGCGCAGAGGTCGCAGTAGCAGGCGCCGCCGTACTCGTTGCCGACGTGCCAGGCGACGACCGCCGGGTTGCCGGCGTACCGGCGGGCGACCCGCCGGGCCAGTTCGGTGGAGAGTCGACGGAAGACGGGGGAACTGGGGCAGGAGTTGTGCCGCTGCCCGTACCGGTGCTTGCGCCCCTCGAAGTCCGTCCGGGTCACCTCCGGATGGGCCCGGGCCAGCCAGGCCGGGTGCGCGCCGGTGCCGGTGGCCAGGCAGACCTGCCGCCCCTCGGCGGTGGCCCGCTCGACGATCCGGTCCAGCAGGCTGAAGTCGTAGACGTCCGGCGCCGGCTGGGTCAGCGCCCAGTCGAAGACGCCGAGCGTGACGGTGTCGATCCGGGCGGCGTCGAAGAGCCGGTAGTCCTCCTTCCAGACCTCCTCCGGCCACTGCTCGGGGTTGTAGTCCCCGCCGAAGGCAATCTTGGGGGTGACCGGCAGGCTCACGCGGTGAACTCCTTTTCGACCTTCGCGATCAGTGGGCGGCAGTTGCGGAGCAGGGCCAGCGTCAGCACCGAACCGAGGAGCCCGAGAACCGCCTCGGAGGAGACCCAGACGACTCCGGCCATCACCACCAGCAGGCAGAGGTTGCCGAGGGTCACCCCGGGGGTGTGCCCGAGGAAGTGCATCGCCAGCCGGGCGACGTCCCGGACCCGGAAGCTGAACAGCGACGTGATCACCAGGGCGTTGACGCCCCAGAGGGTGACGCCGAGCGCGACCAGGAGCAGCGGCACCCGCCACCAGCCGGGCACCCCGGCGGCGCCGAAATAGCTGAGGTTGAGCGCGACGATGGTGAGCCAGGCCAGCCACGGCACCCAGATCGCGAGTACGCCCCGGGCGTTGGCCCGGTAGCCGCGCCAGAACAGGGTCGCCGGCGCCAGCTCGGTCAGGTCCGGACGGTGGTGGCGCAGCGCGTACAGCGCGGCGGAGACGGCCGGCCCGAGCGGCAGCGCGCAGAGCGCGACCAGCGGAAGGTTGCTGACGTGCCGCTCCAGCAGGAAGAGCGGGACCAGGCCGGGCAGGGTGGTCAGCACCAGCAGCAGCTCCACCACCAGCAGGCTGTAGACCAGCGCCATGGCCCGGGAGAGCGGTCCGGTGCCGAACCGGCCGCCGGCCTCCGTGGTCTCGGTCATTCCTGCTCCCTCCCGGGGGTACTCTCCGGCGGGGTCAGGCCGAGCAGCCTGCCCTCGTCCCACCACGGCGGGGTCTCGTCGACCACCGGCGTGATCTCCGCCAGGGTCACCTCGTGCCGGGCCAGGGTCAGCGCGAGTTCGACCCGGCCGGCCACGACCGGCAGACTCCGGTGGGTGCGGGCCGGTTCGGCCGCCTCGCGCAGCGCGTCGAGCTGGCCGGGGCGCGGCGAGCGGGGCCGGCCCATCTCGGACCAGGCCGTCCAGGCGTTGCCCAGCTCCTCGTTGACCGTCGAACGGAGCAGGAAGGCGGAGGTGGTCTCCGGCGTTCCGACCGGGATGGAGAGCGCCACGCAGTGCCGGTCCACCGGTGCTGCCCCGGTGACGTCCACGGGTGCCCAGGCGAGCACCGCGATCCGGCCGGCGGGGTCCCGGGTCACCAGGTGGTCGTCCCCGCGCGCCAGCACCTGGTCACCGAGCCGGGCCAGGAAGGCGTACAGGTGGTAGGTGGGTTTCTTGACCTGGCAGTGGGTGAGCAGGCCGAAACCGCCGTGGAAGAGCGAGGTCGGGATGCCGACCTCCTCGAACATGTCGCTGAAGGTCCAGTACGAGAAGGAGTCGACCAGGTCACCGCCGGCCACCAGCACCGGGGCCAGGTACGCGGCGTGGAACGCGGTGTCGTGGATCGGGTTGTCCGGCCGGTACGAGGAGTTGAACTCGGTGATGTGCACCGGCAGCCCGGCCAGGGCGGTGTCCCGGAGCAGCTCCCTCGGCGAGCCGAACTGCTCCAGCAGCCGGGACGCCGGAGCCAGCGTCTGGTGTACGCCGAACGGCACGTGCTGGGCCGGCCCGGAGGTGTACGCGTGCTTGCTGACGAAGTCGATCGGCACGTCGCGGGCCGCGACGAAGTCGGCGAAGCGCGGCAGCCACTCGTCGGCGCCGGGGGAGATGGCCGGTCCACCCACCTGGAGGCCGGCGTCCACCTCCTTGACGGCGTGCGCGGTCACCTCGTAGAGGCGGTGGTAGGCGGACTCGTCGGCGCCCTGCCAGAACTGTTCGAGGTTCGGCTCGTTCCACACCTCGATCGGCCAGCGGCGCACCTCGGCCAGGCCGTACCGGTCGACCAGGTGCCCGACCGTGGCCTTGACCAGGTCGGCCCACTCCGACTCCGAGCGGGGCGGGGTGACGTTCCCCTGCCACCAGAAGACCGTCTGGTCGCCGGAGGCGAGCGCGGCGGGCATGAAGCCCAGCTCGACGAAGGGCCGGATGCCGAGTTCCAGATAGGCGTCGACCACCTGGTCGACGTAGCCGAAGTTGTGCCGGACCTGGCGCGAACCCTGGTGTTCGTAGGGCCGGTAGACACCGACACCGTCGCTGAGCAGCCCGTGCCCGCGGATGTGCCGGAAGCCGATCTCCCGCTGGACCAGCGCGAGGGAGTCCTGGTAGTCACGGCGCAGCGCCAGTTCGAAGCGGCCCGTGCCGACGCAGGTCCGCCAGGCGTCGGTCAGCCGCCCGGTCGGCTGCTCCGGTACGGGGATGTGCATGGTGTTCCTCTGTTCCGTGTCGCGCGGTTCCCGCCCGCGCCGGTGGTGGTGGTGCGGGCGGGGCCGCTGCGCCGACGTCCGGCCCGGTCGTGCCCGTCGCGGGGCACGACCGGACCGGGGGGTCAGCCGTGTTCCTTCTGGTACCGCTCGTACGCCTCCTGCACCTTCTCCATGTAGGCGTCCATGTTCTTGCCCTTGAGTTCGGTCAGGTAGGCGTCCCACTGGGCGAGGTCCCGCTGCCCGAGGACGAACTGGAGCGTCGCCTGGTAGACGAAGTCCCGCAGCGGCGTCGCCCAGAGCGATATCTGCTCGCGCTCCTCGTCGGTGAACGGGAACGGCGGCATCACCGGCCGTGGCGTCCGGGCGTTCATCACCTTCTGGAACTCCTGCTCCTCCGGGGAGAAGAAGGCCTGCACCAGTTCCGGCTTGCCGCCGTAGGCGAAGATGCCGTTGTAGAAGCCGAAGTCCTTCTGCAGGTGCTTCGGCGCCTTCGGGTTGAGCGCGATGACCCGGACGTCCGGCGACAGGGTGTACTTGCCGGAGGCGTCCTTGGTGAAGGTGGTGCCCTCCACGCCGAGCCGGGCGAACTCCTGGCCGGCGTCGGAGTAGAACAGCCAGTCGATGAACTGCATCATGGCGACGAAGTTCTTGCTGTCCCGGGCCTTCTTCGAGATCATGACGCCGTTCTCCAGCCTGCCGGCCGGGTTGATCTCGCCGGCCGGGCCGATCGGCAGCGGGATCTTCGTGAGCGTCGCGTTCGGCAGCGTCTTCGCCAGGTCCGGGCGGTAGTCGTTGTCCAGCGTCTGCGCGTTGCTGCTGATCACGAACGACTTGCCGTTGGCGAGCTTCTGCCGGGCGTTGTCATCGGTCTGGGTGAAGCTCTCCGGGTCGAGCAGTCCCTCCTTCACCAGCTTGTTGAGGTAGGTCAACATGTCCCGGTACTTTTCGCTGGCCCCGGTGTAGAAGAGCTTCTTGGCGTTCGCGTCCCAGCTCACGTGCTGGAAGTTCCAGCCGGCGCCCTCCAGGCCGTACGAGGCCGCGAGGATGTTCAGCAGGTTGCCGGCCGGGTTGGGCTGGCTGAACCGGTCGGAGAAGGGGAAGGTGTTGGGGTACTTCGCCTTCATCGCCTTGAGTACGGTGTAGAGCTCGTCCCAGGTCTTCGGGATCTCCAGGTTGAGTTCCTTGAGAATGTCCGTCCGGATCGCCAGCGAGTAGTCGTGCCAGGGCTTCTCGTGCAACCCGGGCAGCAGGTAGAACTTGCCGTCCGCCTGCCGACGCTGGTTGATCTCAGGAGCCAGGTTCCACTTCTCGATCTTGTCCTTGAAGTTCGGCATCAGGTCGAGATAGTCGCTGACCGGCAGGATCGCGCCGGAGGAGACGAAGGTGTCCTCCTGGCTCGGGTAGGTCTTCGGAATGATCATCGGCGCGTCGCCGGCACCGATCAGCAGGCTGCGCTTCTGCTCGTAGTCGCTCAGCGGTACGGAGACCGGTTCGAGCGTGATGTTGGTCCGCTTGTTCAGCTCGGTCCAGAACAGCCAGTCGGCCTTGTAGGGGTAGTTCGGGTGGTTGTTGTAGAGCATGGAGAACGACACCGGTTCGGTCGCCTTGAACTGCTGGTTGACGCCGAATTCGGCCATCGCGCCGGCGCGGTTCTCCGAGAGGTCCTCGGCCTCGCCCTCGTCGCCACTGCCGCAGGCGACGAGCGAGAGAGTAAGCGCGCCGGCAGCGACCACCGCTGCTCGGCGCCGGGCTCGTTGGAACATCAGGCTTCCTTTCGCTGGTGGTTCGTGGGTTCGACGGCTCACTCCCGCCTGCCGGGCTATCCCTTCACCGCGCCGAGCATCACGCCCGACACGAAGTACCGCTGGACGAAGGGGTAGACCAGCAGGATGGGCAGGGTGGTGAGCACGATGGTCACGGCCTTGAGCGTCGCCTCGGCCTGTACCTCGTTCGCCTCGGTGACGGCGCCGACGTTTTCCGCGCCGACCGCCCCGGCGATCAGGTTGCGCAGATAGACGGTGACCGGCAGCAGGTCCTGCCGATCCATGTAGAGGAACGCGGAGAACCACGAGTTCCAGAACGAGACGGCGTAGAAGAGGATCATCGTGGCGATCACCGCCTTCGACAGCGGCATGACGATCCGCAGCAGGATGCCGTACGTGTTCAGCCCGTCGACGGCCGCGGCCTCCTCCAGGTCCACCGGCAGGCTCTCGAAGAACGCCTTCATGACCAGCAGGTTGAAGACGCTGATCGCGTTCGGCAGCACGATCGCCCAGATGGTGTTCGTCATGCCCAGGCTGCTGATCAGGACGTAGTTGGGGATCAGCCCGCCGTTGAAGAACATGGTGAAGACCGCGATGCCGATCAGCGCGGTACGGCCCTTGAGGTGGTGCTTGGAGAGCACGTAGGCGAAACAGGTGGTCAGCACCATCGCGATGAGCGTGGCGACGACCGTGTAGACCACGGTGTTCCGGTAGTTGGTCCAGAACAGCGAATCCTTCATCACCAGCGCGTACGTGTCGGTGTTGAAGCCTCGTGGCACCACGGTCACCTGGCCGGCGATGATGTACGCCTCGTCGCTGAGCGACCGGGCCACGATGTTCAGGAACGGGTAGAGCGTCACCACCACCACGCCGGTCAGCACGATGGCGTTGAACACCCGGAAGACCCGGTAGCCCCGGGTGTCCTGGATGCCCCGCCGTCGACGGGGCCGGCCGAGCCGTTCGGCGGCCCGCGCCGGATCGGCGGCCTCGGGCGCGACGGTGCTGGAATCCACGGTCACCACAGGCTCGTCCCAACTGTGCGGCGGGAGATCGCGTTCGCGGACAGGATCAGGGTCAGCCCGACCACGGCCTCGAAGAGTCCGATCGCGGCGGCATAGCTGAAGTTGCTCGACTGGAACGCCATCCGGAACAGGTAGGTCGAGATCACGTCCGCTGTCGGATACGTCAACGGGTTGTAGAGCAGCAGGATCTTCTCGAAGCCGACCGCCATGAAGGTACCGATGTTGAGGATCAGCAGCGTGACCATCGTGGGCCGGATGCCGGGCAGCGTGACGTGCCAGGTCTGCTTCCACCGGTTGGCGCCGTCGATCCGGGCCGCCTCGTAGAGGTTGTCGTCGATCGTGGTCAGCGCGGCGAGGTAGAGGATGGTGCCCCAGCCGACCGTCTGCCACACCTCGGAGGTGACGTAGATGGTCCGGAACCACTCCGGCCGTTGCAGGAACGGCACGGCGTCGCCGCCGGTGAGCTTGACGAGCTGGTTCACCGTGCCGTCGGTGGAGAGCAGCTGCATCACCATCGCGGCGACGATCACGATCGACAGGAAGTGCGGCAGGTAGGAGACGGACTGGACGAACCGCTTGAGCTTGCGGGTCCGGACCTCGTTGAGCAGCAGCGCCAGGATGACCGGCAGCGGGAAGCAGACCACCAGGGTCAGCGTGCCCAGCACCAGGGTGTTGGTGAAGACCTCCCAGAACGTCGGGTCGGAGAGGAACATCTTCACGTAGCGCAGGCCGACCCAGTATTCACCGAAGATGTTGCCGCCGGGCTGGAACCGCCGGAACGCGATGATGTTGCCCAGCATCGGCAGGTACCGGAAGATCAGGAAGAAGAGCAGCGGCAGCAGTGCGAGCGAGTAGAGCTGCCAGTCCCGGCGTATCGCCTGCCGCCACGTCCGGCGGTGTTTGCGGGCCCGGCGCCCGGTCGGCCCGGCTGCCGGCCGGTCGGACTCGACGGTCACGGGCGGTGGGCCCGCGGTCATGGGCGCACTCATCGGCGTACCTCCGCAGCAGTGGGCGGGAGCGGGCCGGTTTCCTCGCCGGAGGCGTCGGTGCCGTGCAGTCGTGGATCGCGCCGCGGCACGGCGGTCCCCGTCGTGGCGCCGTCGGCCACGGGCAACTGGCTCTTCATGCCACCCCTTCGGGCCGACATGCCACTGTCCAGTCGGGACGGCGGGCCTGTCAGGCCGGCGAGTCTTCGAAACTTTCGGCAATATCCGCGTTACCTGTGCGGGGCAACCTATGCGGCGTAGCGAAGATGTGTCAAGGGTGTCTGAACTGCTGGATCCGTAGCCACACCGCATGTCGTGCGCAGAGTGGTCCGGACGGTCAGGCCGATCCCACTGCAATATCGAACCCAGGTTGGTCCGTCCGGTGTTAGGGTTTCGCACCGAAAGTTTCGGATAGTTGCGGGAGGCTGTCGATGACGAGGTCCCGGCGGATCGTCAGTACCGGTGCCGCGACGATCGCGACCATCGCCGACGAGGTCGGAGTCTCCCTGACGACCGTCTCCAAGGTCCTCAACGGCCGCTCGGACGTGGCGCCCGAAACCCGGGCCCGGGTCGAGGCCAGCCTCGAACGGCACCGGTACCGCCGCCGCGCGAAGCGCCAATCGAGCGCGGTGGAGCAGATCGACCTGGTCTTCCACGAACTCGACTCCGGCTGGGCGACCCAGATCATCCACGGGGTGCAGGCGGTGACCAACACCGCCAAGATCGACGTGGTGCTGTCCCAGCTGGGCGGCATGCACCGGCCCTCGCAGCAGTGGTTGGAGGGCGTGTTGCTGCGGCGGCCGCTCGGGGTGCTGCTGGTGCTCTGCCACCTCAGCGAGCCGCAGTTGCGACACCTCCAGCGCCGGTCGATCCCGCTGGTGGTGGTCGACACCGACAGCGCGACCTCGGCCTCGGTGCCGACGGTCGGCTCCAACAACTGGAACGGCGGACTGCTCGCCACCCGGCACCTGCTGGAACTCGGCCACCGCCGGGTCGCCTGCATCTCCGGTCCCGAGGATGTGCTGTGCAGCCGGGCCCGGGCCGCCGGCTTCCGTTCGGCGCACGACGAGGCAGGGATCCCGGTCGACCCCGATCTGGTCCGGTACGGCATGTTCTCCGCGCAGGCCGGCTACCAGTACGGGATGGAGTTGCTGACCCGGCCCGACCGACCCACGGCGATCTTCGCCGGTTCCGACATGCAGGCCCTGGGCGTGCTGCGCGCCGCTCGGCAGCTCAACCTCGACGTGCCGGCGGACCTCTCGGTGATCGGTTACGACGACCTGCCGGTGGCCTCCTGGATCGGCCCGGCCCTCACCACCGTCAACCAGCCGCTGCGGGACATGGCCGGCACCGCGACGCAGATGCTGCTCGACCTGGCCCGGGGGGCGGAACTGTCGACCAGCCGGATCGACCTCGTCACCGAACTGGTCGTACGGGAGAGCACGGCGCCGCCCCGACAGCGCGGCTGAGCACCGGCCACCGTCGAACCGCCGGCTGCCCGGTCGGCGCGGTCGTCGGGCCGGCGGTCACCAGTCGGCGTCCTGGCACACCTTGTGCGTGGTGGGCGGCTCGATCTGGAGCGTGCAGTGGTCGATGCCGAAGCCTTCGTGCAGCCGGGCACGTGCGGCGGCGAGCACCGGGGCGAGGTCGGCACCCGGGGCCAGGGCGAGGTGCGCGGAGGCGACGTCCATCCCGGAAGTCAGGGTCCAGACGTGCAGGTCGTGCACGCCGGTGACCCCGGGGACACCGGTCAGGCTGGTCGCCACGGCGGCGACGTCGATGTGCGGCGGTGCCGCCTGTACCAGTACCCGGACCGCGACCCGGGCCAGTTGCCAGGTGCGGGGCAGGATGAAGAGGCCGACGGCGACCGCGACGACCAGGTCGGCGTGGCGCCAGCCGGTGGTGGCGATGACGACGGCGGCGACGATCACCCCGACCGAGCCGAGCAGGTCGCCGAGCACCTCCAGATAGGCGCCCCGGACGTTGAGGCTCTCCTTGGCGCCGGCACGCAGCAGCAGGAACGCCACGACGTTCGCGGCGAGACCGACGACCGCGACCGCCAGCATCGGCCCGGCCCGCACCTCGGGAGGGTCGTCGAACCGGCGTACCGCCTCGACGATCACGAAGATCGCCACCCCGGAGAGGAGTACGGCGTTGGCCAGCGCGGCGAGCACCTCCAGCCGGTAGAGCCCGAAGGTGCGGTGGGCGTGCCGGGCGGCCCGGCTGGCGGCGGTGATCGCGGCCAGCGCCAGGCCGATGCCGAGCACGTCGGTGAACATGTGGCCGGCGTCGGAGAGCAGTGCCAGCGAGCCGGTCCACCAGGCCGCCCCCGCCTCCAGCAGCAGTACGGTGCCGAGGACGGCCACCGCGGCCCAGAGCGGCCGGCGATGACGCTCTCCGGCCCGCATCGCCTGGCCGCCGTGGTCGTGACCCGCGCCCATCTGCCCAGCCTCCCGCCCTCGACGTCGCCGCAGACAACATATGCGGACATTGCAATGTGTGCAAGTTGAAACTGGATGCCGATGCCGATGCCGATGCCGATGCCTTGTTCGGGTCGGCCCGCCTCGGCGGCGGTGCCCCGTCGGTCCAGCCCAGTGGTTCGGCCCGGTTCAGCCGGCCCGCCACGTCCCGGTAGATCGGCGCGCTGGCCAGCTAACAACCCCCTCGGCCTGGCTTTCGGCACGGTGAGTCAGTGACGTCGGCGGCGCCGATGCCCGCGCGCCGACGGCCCACCAGGCCGGGGCCCACGGGCGGCGACGATCAGCAATGAGGGGCGACGGGACTCTCCGGGTGCGGGCCGGAGCCGCTCAGGCGCTCTCCCGGAGAATCAACTCGGACGGGTACGCGGTGGCCGGCGGCACCCAGGCGCGATCGAGCACCGCCGTCACGGCCGCCGTGGCGATCTGCTCGACCGGATGGCTCGCCGTGGTCAGAGCCGGCGCGCTCAGCGCGGCGAACGGCACGTCGTCGAAGCCGGCCACCGCGATGTCACCCGGCACGTCGACCCCGCGCCGCCGCAGCACCGCCAGCGCCCCGAGCGCCATCGCGTCGCTGTTCGCGAAGACCGCGTCGGTGTCCGGCCAGCGTTCCAGGATCGTCAGCATCGCAGCCTGGCCGGCGTGAGCGGTGAAGTCGCCGGGTACCAGCCGGATCGGCCGCCCCGCCGCCCGCATCGCCTCCCGGTAGGCGGTGACGGGACGCCGGGAGCAGGGCATCCAGGCCGGACCGGTGATCATGGCGATCCGTCGGCGTCCCGAGGCGAGCAGGTGCCCGACGATGGCACGGGCGGCCCCGCCGTTGTCGACGTCGAACGACGGTACGGTGCGGGAGCCGATGCCGATCGACACCGTCCGACCCTCAAGCCCGGTCGGTACCGCCGCCAGAATCGGTTCGGTGGTGTTGATCACGAGTACCCCACGGACGCCACGGTCCTCCGCCAACTGCCGCAACCGGACGGGCGCGTGCACCGGCAGCCACTCCAGGGACACCCCGACCTCCCTGGGTGCACAGACCTCTGCCGCGGCCCGCACCACCCGGTCGACGTACGGGTCGTGCAGCACCGTCGGCACCGTCCCGGCGACCGCCACCACCAGTCGTACCCCGGCGCCGGTGGCCAGGGCCCGGGCGGCCGGGTCGGGTGCGTAGCCGAGTTGCGCCGCGGCCGCGACGACCCGGTCCCGGGCGGTCGCCGAGGCGGCACCGTATCCGGCGATGACCCGGGAGGCCGTCGACCGGGAGACTCCGGCGACCCGGGCCACGTCCTCCAGGGTGGCCCGGCGCGGCGCCCGGCTAGTCACGCCGGCTCCCCAGGTTGTGCGAGCAGGGAAGTGGCGGGGTGGCGACGGGACGGCCTGGCTGACACATGGGGAAATGATGCACCCGAGCCGCACGCGTCGGCGAACCGGTTACGGCGAGGCGGACCAGCGGCGGACCCGCGCTCCCGGGTTGCGTCGAGAGCGTTCCCAGGGGTGCGATCAATGGACCTTCTCGACCCGGGCGGCGCGGCGCGGGCCGCACGGGCTTCCACCCGGTGGCCACGACCGAACGCGGGGGAGGGTGGGAAGGTGCATTCGGCGGCTCGCCGACGGGGGGAGCCGAGGAAGCGGAGGGGTACCAGGTGAACACGTCCGCCGGCGCTGTCCGGCCACCGGTCGTACCGCGGCAGGTCGTCACCGCCCGGACCGCCGTCGCCGTGGTCTTCGGGCTCAACGGGCTGGCCGTCGCCTCCTGGTTCGCCCGGGTGCCGGCGGCCCGGGACGCGCTCGGGCTCACCCCGGGACGGTTGGGCCTGCTGCTGCTGGCCCTCTCCGCGGGCGCCCTGCTCGCACTGCCGTCCGCCGGGATCGTGGCGCAGCGGCTGGGCACCGCCCGCACGGTGGGCGCCGCGACCGGGGTGGCCGCGCTCGGACTGGCACTCGCCGGGGTCGCCACCGGAAGCTGGCAGGCGGTACCGGCCGTCGCGGTCGGGCTCTTCGCCATCGGCTACGGTTCCGGCACCTGCGAGGTCGCCATGAACGTCGAGGCGGCGGCGGTCGAACGGCGACTCGGCCGTACCGTGATGCCCCGGTTCCACGCAGCCTGGAGCCTCGGCACCGTGGCCGGGGCGATCGCCGGGGCCGGCAGCGCCCGGTTCGGCGTACCGATCGGGCTGCACCTCGGGCTCGCCGCCGTGGCGATGCTCGCCGGTACGCTGCCCGCGGTCCGGCTCTTCCTGCCCGACCGCGCGACCCCGCCGTCGCAGTCGAGGACCGGACCGACCCGGGGTAGCGGCACGCTGGCCGCCTGGCGTGAGCCGCGCACCCTGCTGATCGGCCTGCTGCTGCTGGTGATGGCCTTCACCGAGGGGACCGCCAACGACTGGCTGGCACTGGCCTTCGTGGACGGCCACCGGGTGAGCGACGCGGTCGGGGCGCTCGCCTTCGGGGTCTTCGTCGCCGCGATGACGGTCGGCCGTACCGCCGGCACGATCGCGCTGGACCGCTGGGGCCGGGTACCCGTGCTGCTCTGCACCCTCGTGCTGGCCGCGCTCGGCGCCACGGTGGCGGTACTGGCCAGCCCGTGGCAGTTGGCGATGGCCGGGGTACTGCTCTGGGGGCTCGGCACCTCGCTCGGCTTCCCGCTCGGGATGAGCGCGGCGGCCGACCAGGAGGACCGGGCGGCCGCCCGGGTCAGCGTGGTGGCGGCGATCGGCTACACCGCCTTCCTGGCCGGGCCGCCGCTGGTCGGGCTGCTCGGCGACCGGGTCGGCAGCCTCCGTGCCCTGCTGGTCGTGCCGCTGCTCCTGCTGCCCGCCCTGCTCCTGGTGCCGGCCGCCCGCCCACCCGCCGACGCCCGTCCCGACCTCCTCGACGCCCGACCCGACTCCGCCGACGCCCGACCGGAACCTGGCGGCCGGGCGGTGCCGGTCAGCTCTCCCGGAGACCCCACCGCCGGTGGAGCCGGCTGAGCGGGGCCGGCGCCCACCAGTTGGCCGGGCCGGCGAGCCGCATGACGGCCGGCACCAGCAGCCCCCGGATGATCGTGGCGTCCACCAGGATCGCCAGGGCCAGACCGATCCCCATCAGCTTCAGGAAGCTCATCCCGCTAACCCCGAAGGCGGCGAACGAGACGGCGAGTACGACGGCGGCGGCCGTGATCAGTCGGCCCGTCCGGGCCAGCCCGGTGGCGATCGACCGGACGTTGTCGCCGGTACGGTCGTACTCCTCCTTGATCCGGGAGAGCAGGAAGACCTCGTAGTCCATCGACAGGCCGAAGGCGACGCAGAACATCAGGATGGGCATCGAGACGTCGAGTTGGCCGGTGGCGGTGAAGCCGAGGATCCCGGAGAGGTGCCCCTCCTGGAAGATCCACACCATCGCGCCGAAGGTCGCCGTCAGGGAGAGCAGGTTCAGCAGGATCGCCTTGACCGGGACGAGAATGCTGCCGAAGACGGCGAAGAGCAGTATCGCGGTCGCCGTCGCGATCAGCGCCAGCGCCAGCGGCAGCCGGTCGGCGATGGCGGCCTTGGCGTCCACGAGTTCGGCAGCGTCACCGCCGACCCGGAAGTCGAAGGGCGGATCCAGCGCCCGGATCTCCTCGACGAGCCGCTCGCCCTCGGCGGAGCGCGGCACGACGGAGGGGACCACGCTCAGCCAGGCGCCGGCCGCCGCCGCGTGCGGCGTCACCTCGTCGACCCCGTCGACTGCGCCAACCTGGCCGGCGAAGGTCCGCACGGCCTCGGCGTCCGCGCCGTCGGCGTCGACGCCGGGCAGGGCGATCCCGAACTCTTCGGTCCGGTTGCCGGCGAACCCGGCCTCGATCGCCTCGACGACCTGCCGGGCCTCGCTCGACGGCGGCAGCGCCTGGTGCGACGGCAGCCCCGGGTCGACACCGAGGAACGGGATGCCGAGCGCGAGCAGGAAGACGACGACTCCGGTCGCGACCGGTACCGGCCGGCGCATCACCGCGGTGGCGAGCCGGTACCAGAAGCCCGGCCCGGCCGGCCGCTCCGTACGCCGACGCGACCGCAGCGACCCGGCGTTCACCCTCGGCCCGAGCAGCGCCAGCAGGGCCGGCAGGGTCAGCAGGGCACCCGCTGCGGCGCAGAGCACCACCGCGACCCCGGAGTAGGCGAACGAGCGCAGAAAGGACAGTGGGAAGACCAGCAGCGCCGAGAGCGAGACCGCCACGGTGAGCGCCGAGAACGCCACCGTACGGCCGGCGGTACGCACGGTCCGCAGCACCGCCTCCTCCGTCGTCCGGCCGGCCGCCAGCTCCTCGCGGAACCGGCTCAGGATGAAGAGCGAGTAGTCGATGGCCAGCCCGAACCCGAGCCCGGTCATCAGGTTGATGGAGTAGACCGAGACCTCGGTGAGCTGCGCGATGCCGGAGAGCACGAGGAACGCGCCGAGCACCGCGATCACCGAGACGGCCAGCGGCAGCGTCGCCGCCACGATCCCGCCGAAGACGAAGAGCAGCAGGAGCAGCGTCACCGGTACCGCGATCAGCTCGGCCCGGACCAGGTCGGTGTCGAGTTGTTCGCCGATGGCCTCGTCGATCGCGTACCCGCCGCCCACCCGGACGGTGAGCGGGCCGCGACCTCCGGCGTACTCCGCCGCGATGCCGGCCGCCGCCGCCTCGACCTGCTCCTCGCCGCCGGCCAGGTCGACCACGACCAGCGCCGCGCCGCCGTCGGTCGAGCGGAGCGCGGCCCGCCCACCGGTCGACCAGTACGAGTCGAGCCCCAGCACGCCGGGCTCGTCGGCGAGTTCCCGGCCCAGCGCGGCGCCGGACGCCGCCACCGCCGGGTCGTCGACTCCGGCGCCGTCGGGCGCCTCGACCAGCAGCACCAGTTCGGGCCGGGGAGCGCCGACCTCGGCCAGGAAGGCTTCGGCCCGGGTCGACTCCGCGTCCGGGTCCGCGAAGCCACCCCCGCCGAGCTGGCCGAAGAGGCCGGAGCCGGCCGCACCGGCGACGACGACGAAGAGGACGGTCAGGGCCAGCACCAGTCGACGGCGACGGACGACGAAGTGACCGATTCGGCCGAACACGGCAACCTCCGGGGTACGCGGAAAAGGGGCGTCGTCATCGTCCGTGCCGGACCCGTCCGGCCACATCGGACCGGCGAACCCCTCCGTCCCGCCCCCGGCCGGGTGCCGACCCGTACCGGGGACCGGGGTCGGGACGTACCCGGGGACGGGGTGACCGGTCCGACCCGGCGGTAGTCTGCGGGCGTGGAGCAGACGGGGTTGCGGGCGTGGGGCGGCTCGTTCACCACCGGTCTGGCCTTTCCGCTGGCTGCCCTGGTGGCGGCGCTGCTCGTCTTCCTGACCACCGGCATCACCCTCGGCCTGGTCGGCACGCTGGTCGTCGCGCTGCTGCCCTGGGCGCTGCTGGCCGGCCAGGTCCGGGTCGGGCCGTGGTCGATGGTGACGCTCGGCGTCGGGGTGCCGGCGCTAGTCGCCTTCTGCTACGACGCTCCGGGCGCCGTCTTCCTGGCCATGCTCGCGGTGGCCTGGCTGGCGGCGCTGGGCGGATCGTGGCCTGCCGAGACGGTGGCCGTCGTCGTCACCTCCGCCGTGCCGGTGGCGCTGGTCGCGGTCGAGGGGGAGTGGCGCGAGGACTATGTCGGCGTCGTCTTCTTCGGCACCGGCACGCTGTTCACCTGGTTGATCGGCCGCATCCTCCGGCGGGAGCGGCAGCTCGTCGCCGCGCTGACCGAGGCACACGACCGGCTCGACGTCGCGGCGGCCGCGGCCGAGCGCCGCCGGATCGCGTACGAGGTGCACGACGCGGTCGGGCACGGGCTCACCGTCGTACTGCTCAACCTGGTCGGCGCCCGACAGGTGCTGGACCGCGACCCGACGGCGGCGGCCGAGGCGCTGGACCGGGCCGAGCAGGTCGGCCGGGAGAGCCTCCAGTCCGTACGGGCGATCGTCGGTCTGCTGCGCGACCCGGGCGAGGGTCCTCCGCCCGCCCCGGGGCCGGGCCGGGGGAGTAACTCGCAGGCCCAACCACCGTTGCCGGGAGCGGCGGAGATCGTGGATCTCGTCCGGGGCGCGGCCGAGGCCGGGCTGCCGGTCCGCACCGAGCTGTCCGGCGACCTCGGATCCGTCGACACCTACACCGGACTCGCCGCGTACCGGATCGTGCAGGAGGCGGTCAGCAACGTGCGGCACCACGCACCGGGAGCCGAGGCGGTGGTCCGGATCGTCCGGCACCCCGACCGCCTCGCGGTGTCGGTCCGCAACGGTGCACCGGCCCGCACCCCCACCCCGACCGGCCGGGGTGGTGGCGCCGGACTGGACGGCATGCGCCAGCGGGTCGACGCGCTCGGCGGTACCGTTTCGGCCGGACCGGACGGCGACGGTTGGCTGGTCGAGGCGTCGCTGCCGGTGCGGCGTACCGGCACGGGGGTGGCCCGTTGATCCGGATCGTGCTCGTCGACGACCAGGAACTCGTCCGGGCGGGACTCCGGCTGATCCTGTCGGCGCACGACGATCTCGCCATCGTGGGTGAGGCGGCCGACGGCCGGAGCGGTGTGGACCTCGCGGGTCGGCTGGCCCCGGACGTCGTACTCATGGACATCCGGATGCCGGTGCTGGACGGGATCGAAGCGACCCGGCGGTTGGCCGCCGCGGAGCAGGCGCCGCCGGTGCTGGCGCTCACCACCTTCGGCGACGACGAGGTGCTCTGGGGCGTCATCGAGGCCGGCGCGGCCGGTTTCGTGCTGAAGGACGCGCCAGCGGCGGAACTCGTCGGCGCGATCCGGGTCACCGCCCGGGGTGGCTCCTGGTTCGACCCCCAGGTGGCGGCGCGGGTGCTGGCGCTGGTCCGGGCCCGGCGGGCGGGCCGGCCGGCGTCCTCGGTGGCCGGGCTGACCGGCCGCGAGCTGGAGGTGCTCCGCCTGGTGGCATCGGGCGCGAACAACCTCGAGATTGCCGGGTCACTGCACCTGAGCGAGCGGACCGTGAAGGGTCACGTCTCGGCGATCTTCCTCAAGCTCGGTGTCCGGGACCGGGCCGGCGCCATCGTCCGGGCCTACGACGCCGGCATCGTGCCGGGACGGTGATTCGACGCCGGCATCGTGCCGGGACGGTGATTCGACGCCGGGCCACCTGTCGAGGTCGACGCCCGGAGACCGCCTCTGCCCGGACAGCCGCCGGACGACCAGCCCGGTGGGGCTGGTCGTCCGGGTTGGGACGGTGCTCGCCGGCCGGGTCGCGGTCGGCGGGCACCGGTCTGCGGGTCAGCGCCGGGGCGCCGCCGGATTCGGGGCCGGCTCGGCGGCCGGCGGGGCGCCGTCGACGGCGCCCGCCGCGGTGGCGGTACTGGTGGCCGGGTCCGGCAGGTCGAGGCTGGTCCGCAGGGTGACCGGCTTGAGCAGGGCGGCGGCGATCACCCCGACCACCGCGATCGCGGCGGAGATCAGGAAGACGTGCCCGGTGGCGTCGCCGTAGGCGTCGCGCACGATGTGCACGACGGCGTCCGGCAGGCCGGAGAGGTTCAGGCTGTTGCCGGCGCTGCCCGCTCCCGAGGCGGGAATCCCGGCTGCGGCCAGGTCCTGGGTGATCTGCTCGGTGACCCGGCGGGCGAGCACGGCACCGAGTACGGAGACTCCGATGGTGCCGCCGAGCGAGCGGAAGAACGCCACCGAGGAACTCGCCGCACCGATGTCCTTGAGCGGTACGGCGTTCTGCACCGCGAGGACCAGGTTCTGCATGGTCATCCCGACCCCGATCCCGACCAGCAGCATCGCCCCGCCGATGAAGACCAGGGAGGTCTGGTGGTCGATGGTGCCGAGCATCAGGAAGCCGGCGACCAGGACGATCGCCCCGGTCACGATGTACGGCTTGATCCGCCCGCTGCGGGTGATCAGCCGTCCCGCCACGATCGACGAGACGAGCACCCCGACCATCATCGGAATGGTGAGCAGGCCGGCCTCGGTCGGGCTGTAGCCACGGCCGATCTGGAAGTACTGGCCGAGGAAGACGGCGCCACCGAACATCGCCATCCCGACCGCCAGGCTGGCGACGATCGACAGTGCCGTGGTGCCCTGCCGGACGATGTCGAGTGGCACGACCGGCTCGGCGGCGCGGGTCTCGACCAGTACGGCGAGGGCGAGCAGGACCAGGGCGGCGCCGACCATGGCACCGGTCTGCCAGGAGATCCAGGCGAACGAGCCGTCGACGAACGAGATCCAGACGAGCAGCACGCTGACCCCGGCCGCGATCAGGGTGGCGCCGAGATAGTCGATCTTCACGTTCTCCCGGCGGACCGTGACCAGGTGCAGGGTGGCCTGGAGGACGAGCAGCGCGACGATCGCGATCGGTACGCCGACGAAGAAGCACCAGCGCCAGCCGAGCCAGGAGGTGTCGACGATGAGGCCGCCGAGCAGCGGTCCGCCGACGGTGGCGAGCGCCATCACGCCGCCGAGGTAGCCGTTGTAGCGGCCGCGTTCCCGGGGCGGGATCATCGCGGCGATCACCACCTGGACGAGGGCCTGCAACCCGCCGACCCCGATGCCCTGGAAGGCGCGCGCGGCGATGAGCTGGCCGGCGTTCTGGCTCAGCCCGGCGACCACGGAGCCGAGGATGAAGATCACGATGGCGCTCTGGACCAGGGTCTTCTTGTTGAACAGGTCCGCCAGCTTGCCCCAGACCGGGGTGGTCGCGGTCGCGGTGAGCAGGGTCGCGGTCACCACCCAGGTGTACTGGTTCTGCGATCCGTTCAGAGCGCCGATGATCTTTGGCAGCGCGGTCGAGACGACGGTGCTGCTGAGCATCGCCACGAAGAGCACCAACAGCAGGCCGCTGAGCGCCTCCAGGGTGCGCCGATGATTCATCGGCTCCGCTGCTGGCGCGGGTGCGAGGGTGGTGGGTGCGCTCATCGCGCGGCCTCCAGCTTTTCTTGGGAGTTGATCGGTCCAGGGGCCCGGTCGAGGCTGCCCTGGATGTCGGTGACGAACCGGTCGAGCGCGCCGGTCAGCGCGTCGATCTCCGTCGGGCTCCAGTCGGCGAGCGCGGCGCGGAGCAGGTCGCCGTACCAGTCGCGGGCGTCGGTCAGTGCCGTACGCCCCTCGTCGGTGAGGACGAGGAAACTGGCCCGCCGGTCTGCCGGGTCGGCGCGTCGGGTCACCAGGCCCCGCTCCACCAGCGCGGCGACCGCCCGGCTGACCGTGGAGGGGTCGAGGCCGGACCGGTCGGCCAGTTCCTTGGCGTGGCAGCCGGCCGCCTCGTCGGCCAGTTCGTCGATCTGCAACAGCATCCCGACCAGCCCGGACGGCACGGCCGGTCGTTCGATCGCGCGGCGGTGCCGGATCAGCCGCATGGCCGACATCAGGTCCCGGAGCCGGTCACCGAGCTCGGTGTGCCGAGCCATGCTGTCCACCTCGCCTCCTACGGACGGTTGGTTGTCACACACAAGGATCGACACATAGCTGCGCGGTGCGCAAGTTTGCTCTTTGAGAAATGAATCACCACCAGTAAGCTGTTCCCGATGGATGAGACGGTGGGGCGGCGGGAGCGCAAGAAGCTCGCCACGCGCGAAGCACTGCACCGGGCGGCGCTGCGGCTCGCCGCGGAGCTGGGGCCCGACCGGGTCACCGTGGAGGCGATCGCGGACGCCGCAGACGTGTCCCGCCGGACATTCTCGAATTACTTCGCGAACAAGGAAGAAGCTCTCTTCCACGCCGATCTGGTCCGGATCCGTCGACTGCTGGAGCTGGTGCACGCCCAGCCCGCCGACGAAGCGCCCTGGACCGCCCTCACCCGGGCCGCCGAACAACTGGCCCGGGAGAGCGACGGCCTCGACCCGCTGTGGCTGGCCCAGCGGCGGCTGATCCGCCACCATCCCAGCCTCGCCGCCCACCAGATCGCCGCGTACGGCACCGTCGAGCAGGAGTTCATCGCCGAGATCAGCCGACGCCTGCCCGACGCACCCGAGACCCCGCTGCACGCCCGGGTACTCGCCGGAACGTTCCTGCACGCGCTGCGCGCGGCCACCCAGTACTGGACCGACCATCCCGAGCGCTCGATGGTCGAGGTGGTGCGTACCGCCCTCGGGTACGTGCTCCGATGACCGCCGGACCGGCCCGTACCGGTCGCCGGGGCGGGCTCCGGACCGATGACACCCGGTCCCGGATCCAGGACGTGGCGCTGGGCCTCTTCGTCGCCGACGGCTACGATCGCACCTCCCTGCGCGAGGTCGCCGACCGGCTCGGCCTGACCAAGGCGGCGCTCTACTACCACTTCCGGGCCAAGGAAGACATCGTCGACAGCCTGATCGAGGAGCGGATCGCCGCTCTCGCCGAGTTGATCGAGTGGGCGGAGCGGGAGCCGGACCCGGTACGGATGCGCCGCGAGTTCGTCCGCCGCTACGCCAGCGACCTCTACGAGACCGAACGGCAGGCGGAGATCAGCCGGTTCGTCGCCCGCAACCCGACGGTCGTCAACGCGCTGCCCGGCGGCCGGCGGTTGGCCGCCCGGATGCGGCAGGCCCTGGAACTGCTCGTCGCGCCGGACGAGCCGCTGGGCGCGCAACTGCGGCGGATCCTGGCGGTCTTCTGCCTACACGCCGGTGAGTTGTTCGGCGAGGGGCTCGGTGACGAGCGGGAACGGCGGACGGCGCTGCTGGAGATCGCCCTGGAGACGATGGCGAGCGCGGACGGGGCGACGGCCCGCCGCGACCAGCAGCGCAGCGGTGTCCCGGCGGCAGCGCCCGCGCGGCCGGATATCCGGGCGACGACGCGGTCGGGCTGCTGACTGCTGCCGGTTCTCCGGCGTCGGCAGAGAGCCCGACCGCGACCCCGGGCCACCCGAGACCGGTCCGTCGTGCCCCCGACTCCCTTGAACATCGGTGGTGCTTGATGTTAGGAAGAGTTGATAATTTTCGGTCCCTGTGCGGATCTGTCGAGATCCGGGTGAGAGGGTGTCGATGTCATCCCGAGGACTGCTCGCCGCGTTCACTCTGCTCGCCCTGCTGGCGCCCGGCGCGGCGCCACCGGCCGCCGCGTCGGCCGCCGAGCGCGGGAATACCGCCGCCGCCGGGGGCCCGGTCACCGTCGAGGACGTCTACCGCTATCTCGACGACCCGGAGATGACCGGCGAGGGGCAGCAGCCACCGCACGCGATGCTGCGCCCGTACCCGGACGCCCGGACCGCCGCCGCCGACGTCACCGAACACAGTGCCCGGTCGCCCTGGATGCTGCCGTTGAACGGCGACTGGCGGCTGACCGTCGCCGACCGTCCCGGCGAGGTACCGGCCGGCTTCCACGCCGAGGACTACGACGTCTCCGGCTGGCCGACCGCCACGGTGCCGCACACCTGGCAGTCCGACTTCGTCGACCACCCGATGTTCCGCAACATCCCCGAGGAGATCTGGCCCGACGACCCGCCACGGGTGCCCCGGGACGTCAACCCCACCGGCGCCTACGTGCGCTCGTTCGAGGTCTCACCGTCCTGGTCCGGTCGGCGGACCTTCCTCCGCTTCGAGGGCGTCACCAGCGGCTACTTCGTCTGGGTCAACGGCCGCTACGTCGGCTACGACCAGGGCGGCTACACCCCGGCCGAGTTCGACGTGACCGACGCGCTGCGGCCCGGCACCAACCGGGTGGCGGTGCAGGTGCACCGGTGGGGTTCGGGGGCGTACCTGGAGGACGTCGACCAGTGGCGCTACAGCGGCATCTTCCGGGACGTCTGGCTGTACGCGACCCCGCGGACCCACCTGCGCGACGCGTACGTCACCACCGACCTCGACGACCGGTACCGGGACGCCACCCTCACCGCCCGGATCGCGCTGGCCGGCCCGGCCGACGGGTACACCGTGCGGGGCACCCTGCGCGACGCCTCCGGCCGGACGGTCAGCACGACGACCGGGCGGGACACCCTCACCGCCACGGTGCGGAACCCCGCCAAGTGGAGCGCCGACGCGCCGCACCTCTACGCGCTGGTGCTGGAACTGCTCGACCCGGACGGCCGGGTGGTGCACACCACCGCGCAGGCGGTCGGCTTCCGCGAGGTCGAGGTGCGCGACGCGCAACTGCTGGTCAACGGGGAACGCATCCTGATCAAGGGCACCAACCGGGCGGAGACCGACCCGGAGACCGGCCGGCACGTCAGCCGGGCGGCGCAGCGCCGCGACGTCGCGCTGATGAAGCGCCTGCACATCAACGCGGTCCGCACCTCGCACTATCCCTCGGATCCCTACCTCTACGACCTGGCGAACCGGCACGGGCTCTGGATCGCCGACGAGGTGGACATCGAGACGCACTCCCACGAGAACTGCCCGGACAACTGCCTCGCCTCCCGGCCGGAGTGGCAGGCGGCGTTCGCGGACCGGTTCCAGGCGATGGTGCACCGCGACAAGAACCACCCCAGCGTGATCATCTGGGACACCGGCAACGAGGCGGGGCTGGGCACCGCGCACTTCGCGATGGCGGAGTGGGCGGACGCGAACGAGCCGACCCGGCTGCTCTACCACCAGTCCAACAGCCCGAACGGCGACGCGCCGTACGCCGACGTGTGGGGGCCGCGCTATCCGACCCCCCGGTACGTCGAGTCGATCGCCCGCACCACCACCCGGCCGGTGGTCTTCGGCGAGTACGCGCACGCCATGGGGAACAGTGTCGGCAACTTCGACCGGTTCTGGGCGCTCGCCCGGCAGCATCCGTCGCTACAGGGCGGCTTCGTCTGGGACTGGGCCGAGGCGAACCTGCGCCAGCCCCTGGTCCTCACCCCGGACTCGTCGGGCAACCGGATCCAGGCGTTCTTCGTCGGCAAGCCGTCCCTGGTCGACGGCAGGCGCGGCAAGGCCGTCGCACTGTCCAGCCTGGACGACTTCGTCGACGTGTTCCGCGACCCCCGGCTCGACTTCACCGGCAGCCAGGTGACCCTGGACGCCTGGGTACGCCCCGGCGAGTGGGCCGGCAGCTTCCCGATCGTCACCAAGGGCCGGGCGTACGCGCTCCAGATGCGGGACCGCGGCACCCTGGAGTTCGGGGTGACCACCGCCGCCGGCTGGGCCTCGGTCGCCGCGCCGGTGCCGGCGAACTGGTACGACGACTGGCATCGGGTCAGCGGCGTCTACGACGGGACCGCACTGCGGCTCTACGTCGACGGCACCGAGGTCGGCAGCGCCGCCCGCTCCGGTGCCCTCGACCCGGGGCTCTACGAGGTGAACGTCGGCCGCAACGCCGCCACCCAGCAGGACGACCTGCGTACCCGGTTGGCCCGGGGGCTGGTCGACGACGTCCGGGTCTACGGCGCGGCGCTGACCGCAGCGGAGCTGGCGGCCGACCCGGTGCGCCGGGCCGCGCTGGCGCTGGACTTCGACCGGGCGCAGCCGCGCGGCGAGTTCGACAGCCTCGGGATCAGCCTCTCCGGCACCGACGGCCTGGTCGGCACCGACCGCTACCTCCAGCCGGAGACCGTCGAGGTGGCCTGGGCACACGCTCCGGTCCGGTTCGCCACCGACGACGCGGCGACGGGCCGGGTCCGGGTGCACAACGAGCAACCGGCCGCCGCGCTCGACCTCCGGTTGCGCTGGTCGCTGGTCGAGGTGGACCGGACGCTGCGGTCCGGCACCCGCTCCCTGCGGCTCGGGCCGGGCGAGACCGTCACCCTCGACCTCGGCGCCGCGCCGCCGAACCCGCAGGACCGGCAGCGCCGGCTGCGACTGGAGGCGGTCGGTGCCGGCAATCTCCGGTACGGCTGGGACGAGTTCGCCGCCGGTGGCCGGGTGGTGCCCGGCGTACTGCCGTCGGCGCCGGGTGGCGACGCCCCCCGGTTGACCCGGGACGGTGGCACGGTGGTCGTCTCCGGCCCCGGCTGGCGGTACCGGTTCGACACCGGCACCGGGGTGCTGCGCTCGATGACGTCGGACGGCCGGGAACTGCTGCGTACCGGTCCGGAACTCGACGTCTACCGGCCGCCGACCAGCAACGAGACGTACGGCTGGGGCACCGCCGACCGGGAGGTCTGGCACGCGCTCGGCCTCGACCGGCTGCGGACCGAGGTGACCGGGGTGTCGACCACACTGGAGGACGGGGCGGCGGTCGTCGAGGTGCGCAGCGTCGCCCGGGGCACGGCGGCCTTCGAGATCGACCAGACCATGCGCTACCGGATCGACGGGCGCGGCACGATCACCCTCGCGCACCGGGTCACGCCGCGCGGCTCGGGCGTCGGGCAACTGCCCTACCTGCCCCGGGTCGGCGTGCAGCTGCGGGTGCCGGACTCGATGCGGCGGTTCGCCTTCTACGGCCGGGGACCGCAGGAGACCTACAACGACCGGCAGCGGGGCGCGTTCACCGACGTCTGGCGCAGCACTGTCGACGAGGAGTACGTGCGCTACTCCCGGCCGCAGGCGTACGGCAACCACACCGGGGCCCGGTGGGCGTCGCTGACCGACGGCCGACGGGGACTGCTGGTCGGCAGCGCCACCGGTGCCGATCTCGACGTCAGTGTCACCCCGTACGACGAGCTGGCCCGGGCCGAGTACGACTTCCAGCTTCCGCTGGTCCGCAACGACGGCTGGGTCACCCTGCACGCCGCCGCCGGGGAGACCGGGATGGGCGAGACGCCGAACTCGGTGCTGGACGAGTACCGGGTGCCGGCGAACCGGTCGCACGAGTACACCCTGACGCTTCGGCCGCTGACCGGGCGGGAGGTGCGGGCCGGCGGCGTGCCCGATTCGCGGGCGGCCGCGCCCTGCCCGCCGGACGTCGCCGTGGCGGCCGGTGCGGAGGTTCGCCCCGGCGAGCCGCAGCGGGTCGCGGTCACCGTCACCGCCTGGTGCGCCGACGGCCTGCGGGACGCGGTGGTCAGGCTGGCCGCGCCGGCCGGCTGGACGGTCACCCCGGCCACCGTGTCGCTGGCCGAGGTGCGGGCCGGGTCGCCCGAGGAGGCGGTCTTCACGGTCACCGCGCCGCCGGAGACCGACTACGGCAGCTACCAGCTGACCGCGACGGTCGACGCGGTGGGCAACGGCTTCCCGACCACCGTCGAGGCCCGCACGACGGTACGCGCGCCGCTGCCGCCGGGGGACCGCTGGGTGAGCGACCTGCCGTTCCTGGTCGCCGAGAACGGTTGGGGCCCGGTGGAGCGGGACATGAGCAACGGCGAGCAGCCGGCCGGGGACGGGGAGCCGCTGCGCATCGGCGCGACGACGTACGACAAGGGGATCGGCGCGCACGCGCCGTCCCGGATCGTGGTCGACCTGGCCGGCGGCTGCACCGCGTTCCGGGCCGACGTCGGGGTCGACGACGAGGTGGACGGCGGCTCGGTCGGCTTCGAGGTCTGGGTCGACGGCGAGCGGCGGGCCGCGACCGGTGTGCTGACCGGTGCGGCCGGACCCGAGCGGATCTCCGCCGACGTCACCGGCGGGCAACGGCTGGAGTTGCGGATCACCGACGGCGGCAACGGCAACGGTGAAGACCACGGCGACTGGGCCGCCGCCCGGTTGACCTGCTCCTGACGCGGGAACGGCGGCCGGCCGGTCATCCCGACCGGCCGCCGTCGCGCGGTTCGCAGTCCGGCCGGCTACGGCGCCGCCGGATACTCCGCGAGGTAGACCGGCGCGCCGACCCGGGTGGTGTCGGCCGCCTCCCCGACGCCGTTGACCACGTGGTCGATGGTGCCGGCGCTGAGGTTGACGGTCATGACGTGGTGCAGCCGTACGCCCGGCGTCTCCGGCACCTCGAAGCCGTTCTCGGTGTGGATCGACGGGTTGTTCTGATTGAAGACGTACACCCCGCCGCCGTGCAGGGTGTGCCGCTTCACCCGGTCGCCGACCTTGTAGCCGGCCCAGCCCTCGACGTCGCCGTTGCGCCAGTCGGCCTGGGTCGGCGGGTCGTAGGGCAGCTCGTTCTGGTAGAGGATCGTGGTGCCGTCCTCGCCGTTCCAGACGGTGTTGTAGCGCTGGAAGTGCTCGACGAAGAGCCCGGTCGCGGTCACGTGGTCGCCGTTGATGACGGCGCCGTACCGGCCGGTGTTGGTCCGCCAGCGGTCGGTGTCGCCGTTGACGCCCTCGGTGAAGCCCTCGACGCCGTGGTCGCCGCGCCACACCCAGGTGTGGTCGATGAGGACGTGGTCGCTGTTCACCTCCAGCGCGATGTGCGTCTTGCCGATGTGCGGCCCGCCGACCCGGAAGTAGACGTCGGAGAGCGTGATCGGGTTGGCCGGGGTGCTGTGGCTGCGGCCGTGCCGGCTGCCGACCCGGAGCAGCACCGGTGACTCCCGCAGGCCGGCGTCGACGGTGACCCCGGCGACCACCACGCCGGGTACCCCGGCCACGTCCAGCGGGACGGCGCCGTTCACGGCGGTCAGGGTGGCGTGCCCGATGCCGAGTACCACCGTGTCGGGGCGGTTGACCTCGATGCTGCGGGCGACGTCGTAGACGCCGGGGGTGAGCAGCAGGTGCCGGCCGCGCGCCAGCTCCCGGTTGAGCACGTGTACCGGGTCGGAGGGCCGGGCGACGAAGAAGTCCCGCAGCGGGATCGTCCGGCCCGGGGTCAGGCCGGTGCCCCAGGTGACGCCCCGGCTCTCCCGACGCACGGCGGGCACCCGGACCTGGTAGCTCCCCTTCCCGTCCACGAAGAGGTACGGCTTCTCCCTGCTCAGCGGCGTCGTCTCCAGCGTGGTGTACGGCGGGTCGGGGAACCCGGCGTCGTCGGGTGCACCGACCACCCCGGAGAAGACCTGGTTCCAGACCGCGTTGGACCAACTCGCGACCTCGGTGTTGCGGGTCAGCCACTGCTGCTGGGAGCCGTTGGTGGTGGCGGGCAGTCGCGAGTCGGCGATGAAGCCGCCGCTGGCGTACTGCGGGCCGGCGGTGCAGTAGTCCATCAGGGACAGTCCGCCGCCGCCGATGTTCATCCGGCGCAGCGAGACCGCCTGCGAGACGGCCCAGAAGTTCGCCGACGCCCGGCAGTCGTCCTGACCGGTCGCGACGATGTTGAGCGACAGGTTGGAGAGGGTACGCCAGAAGTTGACCAGGGCGATGCAGTTGCCCGTGCCGCCGCCTTCGAGGCAGCGGTTGTAGACCTCGACCTTGCCGTTGATCACGACGTCGGTGGGGGAGGCGCCGAGTCCGGAGATCTCGGTGTAGTAGCCGACCTTGATCTGTAGTGGCTGCTCGGGGCTGCCGTAGCTGCCGGGTTTGAAGAGGTAGGCGTACCGGTCGGTGCCCATCTCGTTGCCGACCTGCCGGGCGTGCGTCGCGTCCAGCGTCGCCTGGATCTCGCTGACCGGCATGCTCGGGTCGAAGACGGTGACGTTGCGCCCGAGGTCCTGGGTGCCGGGCCGGGACGGGCCGGTGGCACCGGCGGGTGCGCTCGGCGCGGTGACGGCGGTGGCCAGTACCAGGCCGAGCACGAGCGCCCGGCGGAGGGTACGGCGCGGGGAGCGCCGCCGGAGGCCGGGGGAGGAGGTAGTCATGCGGTTTGTCCGTCCTTTCCGCTGGCCGGAGCGGCGGCTCCGGGCGCAGCGACGGGGTGGGTCGACGGGGCACCTCCGCCGGGCGGAGGCGGAGCCCCGAAGAGGTCAGAGAGCGCTCTCTCAACCGTCCGGGGACATCCGCTCGGCACGCGATGAAGGTTGACATGTTTCTACCCGTTGCCCGCCCCTTGTGCCATCGGACGAGCGGCGTTGCCGAGGATCGACCGGCGTCAGGAGATCCGGATCGCGGTCCTCGTCGCGCTCGCGGGACAGACGACCAGCAGGCAGCTCTCGACGCGTACGGCGTCGATGACCGGGCCGTAGGCGCTCGGCGTGGTGCTGGCGAACCGGAGGGTGGTCGAGCTGGAGAGCACGTTGGTGAAGTACACCGTCCGGTACACGTAGCCCATGTCGGACGGGTTCTGACCGGTGGTGTCGAAGGTGAGGTTGTCGATCGTCTGGCCGTTGGCGGTGACCGTGCCGCTGGTGACGACGGGCCCGTTGTCGGGGTTGCCGGCCAGCGCGTAGCGCACCCGGTAGGTGGTGAGCAGGGTGGTCGGCAGGCTTCGCGCGACGGCGCCCGGGCCGCTGCCGTTGAGGTCGAGTGACTGGTTGCCCTCGGCGTGCTGCCAGTCGCGGGTCAGGTCGACGGTGCCGGAGGTGACCGTCCACGGGCCCAACTGCTGGCCGGCGGCGAAGGTCGTGAAGTCGTTGAAGATGACCGGGTTCTCGAAGCCGTCGGCGAAGACGACGGCCGCGGACGCCGGGTTCGCGGTCAACAGGGTCAACAGGGCGGCGAGGGCCACCGCCAGGCCGGCGCCGACCGATGTACGACGGGCACGTGCAGGGGTACTTGTCATGCTTGTCCTTCCGATGCAACTGCCCGGCAGGCCGGGTGTCGGGACGCCGTGCCGGGCCCGGCCACCGGTAGCCGAGAAATCGATGTCTGTCGGTGACGCTATGGTGACGCGACAGAGCGCGACAAGGTCGTCCCTGGTCGGGAGCGCCGCCGCCATCCGACAGCGGAAGGAGTATCGGCCGGCCTTGACATGCCGGCCCCGATCGTCGGCGGAGCCGGTGGGCACGGGTGCCGGCCGAGGTCGGTCCGCCGGCTGATACTCAGCTCAGCGCAGGATCAGCACCGCCAGCGTGCCGATCACCGCGTTGGCGGTCACGTGCACCAGGTACGGCAGCAGGATCCCGCCGCTGCGCAGCCGCAGGATGCCCAGGACGTATCCCCAGCCCGCGGCCATGATCATGCCGATGATCCCGGACGGGAACCCGGCGAAGTGCGCCACGCCGAACAGCAACGCCTGAAGGTCCACCGCGACCCGGGCGCCCCAGACCGAGGCGAGTTCGGTCTGTAGTACTCCCCGGAACAGCATCTCCTCCCACACCGGGTTGACCAGGGCGAAGCCCACGATGCCGAGGATCGCCAGCCACAGCGGGAGCTGTCGCAGGTCGCGCAGATAGTCGGCTGGCTCGGGCCGTACCGCGAGCGCCCAGGCGACGAGGGCGACGGCGCCGATCAGCACGGTGGCCAGGCCCAGCCACGGGGCCTCGCGAGTCAGCCTGCCCCGGGCCAGCCACGGCGCGGCCGGACCGGGCCCGGTCCACCGCCCGGCGAGCAGCAGGCAGGCCAGCGGCAGCACGCAGACCAGCACGGTGGTGAGCGCGGGCGGCCAGCCGGCGAGGATGCCCACCGCGAAGCAGCCGACGAGCGGGCCGACGAACGCGGCGGTCCGGAACACGGCCGGTGCATGCAGCGCGGCGGCGACGCCGACCAGCGCGAGGACGGCTCCGGCGACGATCGCGGTCCGGGCCGCTGCGGCCGGATCGACCGGCAGTACGGCGCAGACACCCAGCGCGAGGATGGTGCCGCCGGCCAGCCCGGTCCGGACGGCGGAGGGGGCCGGACCGGGCGCGTCCGGCGACGACGGCGATTCCGATCGCTGCACTTCGGAGGTCATCAGCGGCTCCCGATCGGGTGCGTCGAGGCGGCGGACGGAGGTGTCCGGTCGCAGGACTGCGGCGACGGATGACCATTGTGCTGGGCCCGCGCCACCGGCGCTGTCCGGTGACCCGGCGCAGGTCAGCGTGACGGGGCCCGACCGGTGGCCGGACCCCGTCGCGTCGACCACTCAGCCGACCAGGTCGAACCGCTCCCAGGGGCCGATCCCGGTCCGGTTGGCGACCAGCGGCGCCGCTCCGGCGTTCTCGGCGACCACGTACCGGTTGTTCACCGTGGCGCGCAGGCTGACGCTGCCGTCGCCGTTGCGGACCAGGTGGAACGTCTCCCAGCCGCCGACCGCCGTCCGGTTGGCGACCAGCGGGTTCGCCCCGGCGTTCTCGGCCGCGACGTACCGGCCGTTGGCGCGGGCGCGCAGCGCGACGGTGCCGGCGCCGAGTTCGACGAGGTCGAACTGTTCCGCCGTACCGGCTGCGGTGCGGTTGGCGATCAGCGGGGCGGTGCCGGCGGGGTCGGCGGTGACGTACCGGCCGTTGGCGTGCGCGCGCAGGCTCACCGGCCGGGCCGGATCCGGCCCTGGTCCCGGGTCGACGGCCGGGTTGAACTGGCGTACCCAGTGCCGGGTCCGGTCCAGGTAGGCGGTCTCGGCGGCGGCACCTGTCTGCCCGTACGCCCCCGAGTAGGTCAGGTAGCCGTGCCCGCCCGGCGGGTTGGCGCTGGCCGGTTCGATCGTCGAGCCCTCGTGCCACTCGTTGAACGAGGTGATCGAGACCCAGGTCGGCGGGCCGCCGTTCGCCGCGCTCAGCGCGTTGCCCCACTGCCGGTCGTACGCCGCGCCGTTCGCCCGGTCCACCGTCGGGGTGGTGTTACCGGGCACCGCCCGGTCGTCGAGGTACCCGGGTGCCACCGAGGGAGCCCAGACCAGGCCGTTGGCCTTGCAGAAGGCGCTGGCGTCGGCCCAGCCGGGCGCGGTCGCCCCGGCGATCCCGTCGTAGGTGTACATGCCGCCGAAGTGCGCCACCTTCGTGGTGTCGGTGGTCTGCGCCAGCACGATGCTGTTCGACTTGACCTGCTCCAGCGGCGTCCAGTCGGTGGTCCGCAGGCTCTCGAAGACGTAGAACGCCGACCGGTTGCCGTGCGCGGTGTCGCGGTGGAAGGCCGGGTGGCCGCCGTACCGGTTGTGGATGTAGTTGATGTCGGCGACGGTCGAGTCGGCGGTCCGCCCGGCGTACGGTTCAAGGTGCCAGGCGACCTGCAGGCCGTGCTCGGCGGCGGCGTCCAGCACCACCGGGGTCAGGTTGTCCTCGTAGGAGCCCTGTCCCCACCAGCTGTGCACCACCACTCCGACCCCGGCCCGGCTGATCCAGGCCATGTGCTGCCGTACCGCCGCCGGGTCACCGGAGTCGTACGCTCCGAGCGTCGGATAGAAGTTGGCGCCGATGTCCTGCGGCGGGGTGTGGCCGCCCTGCTGCCAGTGCCGGTAGCTGCCGGAGTGCGCCGGGTTGCCGTACCAGGAGTAGTAGAAGATGTGCACGTTGCCGGCGGTCTGCGGCGGCGCCGCTGCCGCGACCGGCGTGGCGGGGCCGACCGGTTCGGCGGGGCCGGGCGGTGCGGCGGCGTTCGCCGGTGCGGCGAGTCCGGCCGCCAGTAGCAGGGTGGCGGCGGTGCTCCGCAGCCAGCGCGTTCTCGAATGCATCGGGACTACCTCCGTGGTCGCGCCGGGCCGGGTCGGGATGGCGGGGATGCCGGCCACCCCGCCCGGCCCGGCGGTGCTCAGCCGTTGACGAGGGTGAACTTCTCCCAGGGGCCGATCGCCGTCCGGTTGGCGATCAGCGGTTCGGTGCCGGCGTTCTCGGCGGCGACGTACATGTTGTTCACCGTGGCCCGCAGGCTGACCGTGCCGTCCGGATTGCGGACCAGCGCGAACGTCTCCCACGCCCCGGCGGCGGCCCGGTTGGCGACCAGCGGGTCGGCCCCGGAGTTCTCGGCGCAGACGTACATTCCGGTGTTCCGGGAGCGGAGCGCGACGTTGCCGCCGCCGAGGTCGACCACGTCGAACTGTTCGGTGGCTCCGATGCTCGCCCTGTCGGCGATCAGCGGCCTGCTGCCGACGGCGCTGACGTACTGGTTGTTGGCGCTCGCCCGCAGCCCGGTGGCGGGTCCGCCGCCGGTGCTGCCGGTGGCGAAGGTGAACGAGTCCAGGTCGAAGAGGTTCCCGGCGCCTCCGGAGAAGACCAGGAAGAGCGTGGTCGTCCCGGACGGCTGGTTGGCGAGGTTGGTCGAGACGTTGGTGAAGGTGTCCCAGCTACCGGTGTTCGCCACGGCGACGCTGCCGAGCAGGGTGCCGGTGGCCGAGCCGGCCCGGACCTGGATGGTGCCGCCGGACCCGCCGGAGGAGACCCGCGCGGTGAACCGGGTGACGTTGCCGAGCTGGTACGGCTGGTACGAGATCCAGTCGTTGTTGTCGATGAATCCGGCGGTCCGGCCACCCTCGGCGGCGGCGTGCTCGGCGGTCTGCACCCCGCCGGACTGGGCGCCGAAGTGCTCACCCTGGCGGTGCCTCGGTTGCAGCGTCCGGATGCTGTGCGAGGTGAGGCCGCCGTTGTCGGTGTAGCTGGCGTCGAGGACGCCGTAGATGTTGGCGGCGGCGTCGTGCTCACCGTCCACCGGCACGTTGATGGTGCCGGAGCAGCCGTTCCTGGAGGTGATCTCGTGGGCGTGACTGTCGTGCCCGAGGGCGTACGTGACCCTGACCCGGGCACAGTCGATCGTCCCGTCCTCCGGATCGCTGACCGTCACCTGGTACGGCACCGTGTCGCCGAAGCTGAACAGCGTGCCGTTGCCGGGGACGGTCAGGTTCACCGTCGGCGCCGAGTTGCCGACCGTGACCACCAGGCTGGCGGTGCCGGTCAGCCCGGCCGGGTCGGTGACCCGCAGTGTCGGGGTGTACCGCCCGTTCGCGGTGTACGTCTTCGTCGGGTTCGCCGCCGTCGACGTGGTGCCGTCGCCGAACGTCCACAGGTAGCTCAGCGCCCCGCCCTCCGGGTCGGAGCTGCCGGCCGAGGAGAAGTTCACGGTCAGCGGGCTCGGTCCGGAGCTGCGGTTCGCGCTGGCGATGGCGATCGGGTTGCGGTTGCCGCCGCCGATGTACTCGATCCGGTACAGCGCCTGGTTGTTCGCGCCGGTGCCGTAGTCGAGCACGTAGAGCGCACCGTCCGGACCGAACGCCTGGTCCATCACCTGGGTACCCCGCCACGGGAAGTCGGAGATCTCCCCGGGGGAGCCGTCGGCGTTCACCGCGATCGCCTTGATCCAGCGCCGGCCGTACTCACCGGCGAAGAAGCGGCCGTTCAGCGAGGCCGGGAACTTGACGCTGGAGTTGAGGTTCGGGTCGTAGCGGTAGACCGGGCCACCCATCGGCGACTCGGAGCCGCCGCCGAACTCCGGCGGCGAGCCGGCGTCGCCGTACCTGATCCAGCTCGGCTTGGCCGGTGGCAGGGTGGTCAGGCCGGTGTTCCGGAACGAGTTGTTGGTCGGCCCGCCGGCACAGTTGTACTTCGCCTGGGACGGCCCGGACGGGAAGGTGTACTCGTTGTACGTCTCCGCCGGGGTGTTCGTGCCGGTGCAGGACGGCCAGCCGTAGTTGCCCGGCCCGGTGATCCGGTTGAACTCGACCTGCCCGCCCGGGCCCCGGTTCGGGTCGCCGACGCCCGCGTCCGGGCCGTAGTCGCCGAGGTAGACGATCCCGGTCGCCTTGTCGACGCTCATCCGGAACGGGTTCCGGAACCCCATCGCGTAGATTTCCGGCCGGGTTCCGGCGGTGCCGGGCGCGAACATGTTGCCGGCCGGAATGGTGTACGTCCCGTCCGGCTGCGGTCGGATCCGCAGCACCTTGCCGCGCAGGTCGTTGGTGTTGCCGGAGGAGCGCTGCGCGTCGAACTGCGGGTTCCGGTTGGTCCGCTCGTCGATCGGGGTGTACGAGTTCGACTCGAACGGGTTGGTGTCGTCCCCGGTGGACAGATACAGGTTGCCGGCGGCGTCGAAGTCGATGTCGCCGCCGACGTGGCAGCACTGCCCCCGGTCGTTCGGCACCTGGAGCACCACCCGCTCGCTGCCCAGGTTGAGGGTGTCGTCGGCGTTCATGGTGAACCGGGAGAGCCGCAGGTGCCCCTTCCACCGGTCGAAGTCGGCGGCGGTCCCGGTGGTCGGGGCGTCCCCGGCCGGGGTGTTCAGCGGCGGCGAGTAGTAGAGGTAGACGTACCGGTTGCTGGCGAAGTTCGGGTCGGCGGCGACGCCCTGCAACCCCTCCTCGTCGTGGGTGTAGACCGGGATGCTGCCGGCGACCTTGGTGTTGCCGGCCGCGTCGGTGACCCGGACCGTGCCGTTGCGGGCGGTGTGCACCACCGATCGGTTCGGGAGTACGGCCAGGGACATCGCCTCGCCGATCTCGGCGGCGCCGGTGGCGAGGGTGACCTGCTGGTAGTCGGCGGCGGGGACGGGGTCGGCCTGGGCCGCCGCCGTCGGCAGCGCGGCGAGGAGCGCGGCGGCGGTGGCGAGCGTCGCGGTCGCGTACGACCACGGTCGTCCTCTGCTGGGGTGCGCGGACACGGGAACCTTCCTTCTGTGCCGGGGTGTGCGGGGCCGCCGCCCCGGGTCGCGGGGCGCGGCACGCGCGTGGTGGGGAGGGAGCGGACCGGCGGGTCAGCCGCCGTAGACGTTGAGGTCCCAGAGCGAGTAGCCCCACTGGGTGGCCCGCTGGGTACCGGTGATCCGGACGTACCGGCCGTTCGCCGAGATCGGCACGTCGTCGACGCCGCCGTCGCCGGTGGTGGTGGCGTAGACCTGGGTCCAGGTCGCGTTGTTCGCCGAGACCTGGATCTGGTACGCCCGCCCGTACGCCGTCTCCCAGTTCAGCCGGACCCGGTTCAGCGGGTACGCCGCGCCGAGGTCGACGGTGATCGTCTGCGGGTCGCTGTACGCGCTGCCCCACCGGGTACCGGAGTTGCCGTCGACCGCGTTCGCCGCCACGTGCGGGCTGTTCGGCTCGACGCTGCTGGCGGTGACCGCCTTGCCTCGGGCCAGGTCGGTGGCGGGTGGCTGGTTCGGCCCGTCGGTCCTGATCCGGACGTTGCGGTAGTTGATGTCCAGCCCGGCGCCGTCGTTCTGGAGTCCGAGGTAGCCGTCGGCGATGTCCCGACCGCTGGTGTAGTCGTTCACCTTGACGCCGTTGAGCCAGACCTCCACCCGCTGGCCGTGTACGCCGATCTCGTAGCTGTTCCACGAACCGGGCGGGTTCAGCGCGGCGTCCCGGATCGCGGGGTTCGGCGCGGAGAAGCTGTAGACGCTGCCGGTGGTCCGGGACGGGTCGGCGTCGGTGGCGTCGATCTGGATCTCGTGGCCGGCGTCGACCGGCCGCCACGGGTCACCCTGCGGGTCGGGGAAGCCGACGAAGACTCCGCCGTTGTCGTCGCCGGGCATCATCCAGTCGACCTTGAGCGAGTAGTTGCCGTAGGTCCGGACCGGGAACCAGAGCAGCCCCATCCCGCCGAACGAGGTGAGCGTGCCGTCGGCCAGGGTGAAGCCGCCCGGCCCGGCCTGCCGCCACTGCCCGAAGCTGGCCTGGCTGCCGTCGAAGATCGGCGTGTAGCCGGTCTCCGGGCGGCAGTCGGCCGGGGCGGCACCCGCGGCGATCCGCAGCCCGCCGAGGAGCATCCGGGTGAAGAGCGGATCCGAGTACGACTCGTCGGTGTTCCCGAGTCCGGTGTACCAGGAGCGTCCGCCGCCGTAGTTCTGGCACCAGGTGATCGGGTGGTCGCCACCCATCGACCCGCCGCTGTACGACGACTCGTCCAGGCTGGCCAGTACCTTCACCCGGGACCGGGGGTTTGGTCCGGTAGTTGTACCACTCGTCGGTGCGGGTCCAGCTCGCCGGCAGATGTGAGGTGGACGCGTTGCCCCGGTCCTCCACCCGGATCGTCGCCTGCTGGGTCGCCGGATGCGAGGCGAAGTACGCCCCGACCAGCCCGCCGTACCAGGCCCAGTCGTACTCGGTGTCGGCGGCGGCGTGCACCCCGACGTACCCGCCGCCGCCCGCGACGTACGCCTCGAAGGCGCTCTGCTGCCCGGCGTCGAGTACGTCGCCGGTGGTGTTGAGGAAGACCACCGCCTGGTACTGGCCGAGGTTGCCGGTGTTGAACGCCGCCGCGTCCTCGGTGGCGGTCACGGTGAAGCCGTTGGCGGTGCCGAGCTGCCGGATCGCGGCGATCCCGGGTGCGATCGCGGAGTGCCGGAAACCGGCGGTCTTGGAGAAGACCAGCACCCGGGTCAGCGCGGCGGCCTCGGCCGGTGCCGGTGCCACCACCGTGACCGCGCCGGCCAGGGCGAGTCCGGTGGCCACCGCGGCGGCCGTGGCGGCGAGCAGACGTCTGCGCATGGAAGCTCCTTGCGACGAGAGGGTTGGGACGAGGGGTGGGGGCCCGAGGGTTCGCGGTCAGCGGTTCGCGGTCAGCGGGTCGGGATCAGGGCAGGGTCCAGTTCTGTGCGCCGGTGCCGTTGCAGTCGTAGATCTGCAACTGCCGGCCGTTGCTCGGATTGGAACCGGGGATGTCCAGGCAGCGGTTGGCCTGCGGGTTGCGCAGGCTGCCGTTGGCGCCGGCCGCCCACTGCTGCGCCCCGGTGCCGTTGCAGGTCCAGAGCTGCGCCGGCGTGCCGTTGGTGGTGCCGCTGGCCGCCACGTCGAGGCACTTGCCGAGCGCCCGTACGGTGCCGTCGCCGGGCAGCGTCCATTGCTGGTTGGCCGAGCCCGCGATGCAGTCCCACATCTGCACCCGGGTGCCGTCGGCGGTGCCGCCCGCGTTGACGTCCACGCACCTGTCCATGCCCCGGATCGGCCCGGTACGCGGCCCGCCGCCACCGGCCGGGGTGCTGACCCCGGCGCCGGTGAAGGTGTAGCTGTCCAGGTCGAGCAGGGCGCCGCCGCTGCCGCCGGTGAAGACGAGGTAGAGGTCGTGGGTGCCGTCGTCGGGCTTGTTGACCGGGGCGGTGACCTCGGTGTAGTTGTCCCAGCCGCCGGTGTTCGGCACGGTCACCCTGGCCACCTCCGGGCCGCTCGGCGAGTCGTACCGGAAGGAGACGACGTTGCCGGCCTTGTCCGAGGAGACCCGGGCCCGTACCCCGGTGATGCCCTGCAGACTCACCGCGTGGTGCCGGACGTACTCGCCGGTCTGGATGTCGCCGAGCCGTCGGCCGCCCTCGGCGCCGGAGGCGTTGATCACCTGCGGGCCGTTGACCGAGACGTAGTGCTCGGCCTGCCACTGCTTCGGCCAGAGGGTGATCTCCTTCTCTCCGGTCAGCGGCACCGCGCCGGTGGCGCCCCGGTCGGTGTAGCTGGACCGGAGCACGAAGAAGAGCACCGAGTCCGGGCCGGCGTGCACCGGTCCGGTGTTGACGGTGAAGCCGCAGCCGGTGCCCTGGCCCTCCTCGTGCGCGTGCTCCTGGTGCCCCAACGCGGCCCGGATCACCACGTTGGCGCAGGGCACGCTGCCGTCCTGCGGGTCGGTGGCGGTCGCGGTGGAGGTGACGTTCTCGTCCCACGAGATCATGCCGCCGAACGGCAGCCCGTCCAGCGTCACCGTCGGCCGGTTGTTGCCGACCACGACCGCGAGCTGGGTGGTGCCGGACCGCCCGGTGCCGTCGTTGACCGTCAGCCGCGCCCGCTTGTCGCCGTTGGTGGTGTAGGTGTACGTCGGGTTCGCGGCGGTCGAGTCGACGGTGCCGTTGCTGTCGAAGTCCCAGGCGTACGTCAGCGGGTCGCCGTCCGGGTCGGAGCTGCCGGCGCTGGAGAAGCTGACCTGGAGCGGGGCGAGCCCGTTGTCCCGGTTGGCCGTGGCGACGGCGGTCGGGGAGCGGCCACCGGCGACGTAGTTGATTTTGTAGAGGCCGGCGGCGACGTCACCGGAGAAGTAGCCGTTGCCGTACTCCAGCAGGTAGAGCGAGCCGTCCGGGCCGAACTCCATGTCGATCGGGTGCACGAACTGCATCCCGGCGAGGACCGGCTCGATGACGGTCGGGTTGCCGGTACGCGGGTTGCCGTTGTCGAACTGGACCTCCTTGATCCAGTTGCGGCAGTACTCCGTGATGATCAGCTTGTTGTCGTAGTACGCCGGCCACTTCACCTCGGAGTTCAGGTTCGGGTCGTAGTGGTAGACCTCGGCGTGGTTCGGCGAGCCGCAGCCGCCCGGGTTGTCCAGCGCCGGCCACTCTCTGCTGCCGCCGTGCTGCTCCCAGACCAGCGCGCCCCGGGTCGGCGGCAACTGCCGCTGCCCGGTGTTGTTCGGCGAGTCGTTGACCGGCCCGGTGCTGCCGCCACACGGGAACCAGCCGCACGGGGAGTTGGTGGCGAAGTTCCAGTCGTTGTAGGCGACGTTCGGGCCGCCGCAGTACGGCCAGCCGTGGTTGCCCGGCGCGGTGGCCCGGTTGTACTCGTCGTACGCCGCCGGCCCCCGGTTGGTGATCGTCGCACCGGCGTCCGGCCCGACCTCGCCCCAGTACAGGGTGTTCCCGTTCTTCTTGTCGACCCAGATCCGGTACGGGTTCCGTACCCCCATGACGTAGATCTCGGGGCGGGTGCCGGCGGTCCCCGGCGCGAAGAGGTTGCCGGCCGGGATGGTGTAGCTGCCGTTCTCCTCCGGATGGATCCGGTTGATCTTCCCGCGCAGGTCGTTGGTGTTCCCCGAGGTGCGCTGCGCGTCGTACTGCGGGTCGCGGCCGGGACGCTCGTCGATCGGCGCCATCCCGGCGGAGTCGCCACCGGAGTTGGTGTTGTCGCCGACCGCGAAGTAGAGGTTCTCCTGACTGTCCCAGCTCATCGAGCCGGCGGAGTGGCAGCAGAGCCGCCGCTCGGTGGGCCACTCGATCAGCTTCGTCTCGCCGCCCAGTTGCAGCGTGCTCGGGTTGAAGGTGAACCGGGAGATCCGGTTGACCAGCGGGTCGGCGACCGGCGAGTAGAAGAGGTACACCCAGCGGTTGGTGGCGAAGCGCGGGTGCAGGGTGATGCCGATCAGCCCGTCCTCGAACCGGGCGTCGAGTTGCAGGGTCAGCGCGACGCTGGTCGAGCCGGTGGCCGGGTTGTAGAGCCGGACCTGCCCGCCGCCGGAGCTGGTGCCCCGGTTGATGTAGAGCACCTTGCCGTCCGGCAGCACCGACAGCTCGATCGGTTCGCCCATGGAGAGTCCGCCGTCGAGCTTGACCTTCTCGAACTGGGTGGTCGGCGGCGGCGCGGCGGTCGCGGGCGGGGCGGCGACGCTGACCGCGACCAGCGGTGGCAGCAGCGCGGCGACGGTGGCCAGCACCACGGCGCCGACGGTACGACGTGCGGGAGTTCTTCGATTCATGGCGTGCTCCGGCGATTCGAGGGGTGGTGACGGGCAGGTGCGGCCCGGCGCGACGGGGATGGGGTGTGGGGAAGGGCCACCGCAGCTACCGAAAGCGATTTGAAGGGGCCCTTTCCGCACACCCGGAAGTGGTCCGGCCGTGGTCGGTCAGGCGGGAACCAGGTCGAACTTCTCCCAGGGGCCGATCGAGTCCCGGTTGGCGACCAGCGCCGCCGTGCCGCCGTTCTCGGCGACGACGTACCTGCTGTTCACGGTGGCCCGCAGGCTGACCGAGCCGTCCGGGTTGCGGACCAGGGCGAACGTCTCCCACGCCCCGGCCGAGGGCCGGTTCGCGATCAGCGGGTTCGCCCCGGCGTTCTCCGCGCAGACGAACTGGTTGTTCACCCTGGCCCGCAGCCCGATGTTGCCGCCGCCGAGGTCGACCTGGTCGAACTGCTCCCAGGAGCCGACGGCGGCGGCGTTCGCGATCAGGTTGCCGGCGCCCGCGTTGCTGGCGCTGACGTACTGACCGTTGGCCTGGGCGCGCAGCGCCACCGCGCCGCTCGGCTGGGTGCCACCGGTGAGAATCCGGAGCGCGTCGATCATGCCGACCGAGGTGGTCTTGTTGACGATCCGGATGGTGTGCTGGCCGTTCGACAGTCCGGTCCTGCGCCAGACGACCTGCTGGGCCTGGCGGGCGCCGGAGGCGTTCAGGTTGAGGTTGGCCTGCAACACGTTGTCGAGATAGACGTCGACGTTGCCCATGTCGCTGAAGCGTTCGGAGAGGTATTCGACGCCGGTTCCGGTGAAGGTGTACGACGCGGTCGCCCCGACCGTGGTGCTGTGGTGGGTGTCGTCGTTGTAGTCGCCGTACCCGCGTGCGGTGGTGAGGTGCCAGTTGGCGTCGTAGCTGAGCAGGGTGTTGTTGACCAGTTCGCCGCCGCCCGGATTGCCGGGGCCGCCGCCGAGGCCGAGCGTCGAGGCGGTGCCGGAGAGCGCCTTCGCGCCCTGGTTGGCGCTGCCGGTCAGCGTGGTCGCCGAGTAGTTCGACAGCGGCTTGCCGGTCCGCTCCACCACGTAGTTCGTGTTCGCCGCCGTGGCAAAGGTGATCTCGCCGGCCGCGCTGGTCGTCAGCACGGCGTTGTCCGAGGTACGCCGGACGCGTACCTCCTGGTTGCCCCACGGGTTCACCACCCGGGCCTGCTTGCCGTGCAGGCTGCGCAGCCCGACGTACTTGATCTCGCCGGCCTCCCGCTCGGAGCTGACCAGGAAGCCGTCCTTGGCCAGCAGGGTGAACTTGCCGACGAAGCTGGAATCGGTCGGCACCGCCGGGAAGACCCGGATCTTGTCGTTGTACGACTGCATCAGCGACTCGTTCATCGCCGCCAGGTGGATGCCGAGGTACTCGAAGACCCCGTTGGTGTTGTTGGTCATCCCGTTCGGGTAGTTCTGGTATTTCTGGAGCATCGTCTTCATGCCCTGGAACGCCTGGTTGCCGAGCCCGAGCCGGGCGGCGTGCACATGGTCGTTTGCCCAGACGTTGCCGTAGGGGTGCGGCCGGACGTTCCAGGTGTTCACCGCGGTCTGGTAGTCCGGGTAGCCGATCCCGGTCAGGTCGTAGGGCCAGACGAGTTCCAGCGCCACGTTCTCGCCGTTGCGGGTCGGCGACGACGGCGGGTCGTGCGGCAGGTACGCCCCGTTCGAGATCTGGTACGGCGCCAGGTTGTTCACGATGTTCTGCCAGTTGGCCCGGAGCCCGGAGTCGAGCCCGAGCTGCTGGCTGACCTGGATCGTCAGCGGGAAGAGCAGCCGTACCGCCGCCAGGTCGGTGATGGCGTTGCGGACGTCCCAGTACGTCTCGTGGGCGTTGGAGTTCGCCATGTAGTAGCGGCCGGAGGAGTCCCGGCTCAGGATGTCCTCGTAGAACTTCACCGCCTCCCGCATGTACGGGTACGCGGTGTTCCGCAGGTAGTTCTCGTCGTTGGTGTACCGGTACTGCAGGTACATGTTGTAGGCGGCCTCGGTCCCGGTGGAGTAGAGGTCGTTGACGTAGTCGCTGTTGATGGTGCCCCGGGCGTTGCCGTCCCAGCCCATCGTCTCCGGCACCCAGAGCCCGTCACTGCCGTACCGGGTGGTGGTGTAGGACTTCAGCGCGGCCAGGTTGCGGCTGTAGAGCCGGTTGAATCCGGCCATCAGGTCGACGTGGTTGCTGGCCAGGAACGAGTTGTAGACGTCGCGCTGGTTCCAGTACCAGTAGCCGTTGCTCCACTTGGAGTTGTCCTGGGTGGCCCGGAACACCCCGTTGATGAAGTGCAGCGGGTAGTTGCCGAAGCCGCCGGCCGCGATCATGTAGGTGGCCAGGTAGTAGACGTTCTCCAGGTAGTCGGCGTCCCCGCCCGCGTTGGAATACTGCACGAACGACCTGGCCCAGAAGTTGTGCCACCAGTTGCGGTAGTTGTTGAGTGTGGTGTTGTAGCCGGTGGCTTTCACCGCCGCGAGCTGGTTGCGCGCCTGCTGCACCGAGTTCTGCCCGGGGGAGTTGATCCGGGAGGCGGCGGTGAACCAGACGGTGTAGCTGCTGGTCGGGGTGATGTTCAGGCGTACCCGGGTGCCGTTGACCGTCTGCGAGGTGTAGCTCGCGCCTTCGACGGTGGCCGCCAGGGTGTAGCCGAAGTTGTTCGGGTCGGCCTGGCCCCGGCTGATCCCGACCCCGGTCGAGTCCGCGAAGGTGCTCGCGGTGCGCCAGGTGGTCAGGTTCGGTACGTCGGCGATGTTCTGGACGCTGTTCAGGTCCCAGAGGCTCAGGTCGAGCCCGACGCTGGTGACACCCGGCCGGCTGTCCTCGACGTGGATCCCCATCACCTCGGAGTTGGGCGAGCCCATGATGGTGACGGTGCGGTTGTTGTCATACCTCGTGGTCAGCGTGCCGTCGTAGAGCGACAGCCGCTGCTGGAACGTGGTGTAACCGGTGTCGAGTTGCGGGTTGCTGAACAGGTTGACGTTGCCGGCCGCGTAGGTCGACTGTTGCGCCAGGTCGACTCCGGAGACCTGCATCGACAGGCCGTTCTGGCTCCACACCATCGCGCCGGTCTTCCCGTTGCCGACGGTCAGCCCGTGCAGCGGGTTGGTGTTCGGCCGGTTGTAGACGATGTCGTGCTTCGACAGGTAGTTGGCATAGTTGACGTTCAGCGCGCCGGTGCTCGAACTGAACGCGGCGTCGGTGGGCACCGCGACGGCCGGGGAGGCCGTACCGGTGGCGGCCAGGCCCCCGGTGAGCAGGGCGGCGAGCATGACGCGGATCGGCGTACTCACCTTCATCGACACGATCCCCTTCTAGATCGTCCGGTGGGATGATGTCTCGCGCCCCGGAGGCCGGTGCAGCTCCCCATCCGCCGAAAACGGGGAGCGACGTCGAGACGGACCGGGCTGGTGAGCCGCCCCGAGGTCGCGTTGACCTCCGGGTAACCATCGACCCAGGTCTGTGATTTGCAGTTAACATTGGATGTCTTGCATCCGTCAATCCCTTGCTGCGATGTTCTGCCGGCGGGTCGTTGGTGGAGAGCGCCCACATACATCGGAGGTATGGCCTGCCCGCGCCATGCCATGCCATGCCATGCCATGCCGTGCTGCGCCAAGCGGCCCGCCCCGGACCAGGGGTGAGTGGTCCGGGGCGGGCCGGGGGCGACGAGGCGGGTCAGCGGCGCCGGGGCACCCAGTAGAAGAGCTGGCCGGCGATCAGCGCGGGGTGCGTGTCGGGCAGCGCTTTGCAGCGCGCGGGCAAGGCGCGGCGAGGTACATCATCAGCCCCACCCGATCACCCTTGAAACCGACCAGCAGGGCGAGGCGGGCCGGGGCGCACGGCCACGGGTCGCGGCAGGTCTGACACTGGTACGTCGTAGCCGGGCTGTGCCGGCCGGCCGGGTAGCGCCGCGGGTTCCGGCGCATGTGCCGGTACCAGCGCTCCTGTGGCCCGATCACGGCTCACACCAGGGCGCCTGGTGCCGCGCCCGGAGCGCTGTTGCCGTACCGGAGTCGCGCCGTCGCCCGCCCGGTTGGCCCGTCGGGCGTGCAGGGGCGCGTCCCAGCCGTGGCGGCGGTTGGTCGCCCTGGTACGGCTCGGCGCCGGAGGTACGGCCGCGCGGGCCGGCTCCGGCCTTGCCGTCCGGACTGCGGCCCGACAGTCGGCGCGGGAGAGTGGCGGTGGCGGCGCCGGCTGATAGGGCATCGGCGTCAGCTCGACCGAGTCCGGGCAGCGCCACCGGTAGCCGCACCGGCAATACCGCCAGAGTCGGCGCCAGTCCCGGCGGTGACAGGGCTTCAATCCGAAGCATGTCGGTGCGGTGGAGCGTGGTGAGAGGCCGGCGCTCCCGGACTATCTGACAGCCGTTGATCGCGCGTTCGGCACCACGTTCATGCAGTTCTACCGGATGTTCGTGAAGGACGAACTGGTTCCAGTCTGGTACCGACCGTTCAACGAGCACGAGCAGCAGGCAAGCCTCCTCAGGGTCTACCAACCGCTGCTGGTCCCTGGCCTTCTGCAAACCGAGGCGTACGCTCGGGCCATCCTGGCAGGCTTCCGCATACAGCCGGATGCCATAGATGCGATAGTGGCGACGCGGCTCAGTCGACAAGAGGTCCTGTGTCGCCGGCCCAATCCCTGTCAGCTAGTAGCTGTGATAGACGAGGGTGTCCTGCAGCGCTGCGTCGGGAACGCGGAGGTAATGCGCGACCAGTTGAAGGCTCTGGTGGCGGCGTGCGAGTATCCCGACGTTCGGGTGCAGGTCGTCCCGTTCGACGCTGGCGCTTACGTTGGGCTGGACGGGCCACTGGTGGTTGCGACCGTGGACGGCCGGTCGGTCGGGTTCCTGGAAGGGCACCTGAAGGGTCGCGTGGTCGATAGCCCGGATGCCACGACGGACCTTGAGGGGGGCCTGGGAGGCTATCCGGGACTACGCTCTACCCGGTAACCAAAGCCTAGACCTGATCATGAGGACGACTGAGGAATGGACGTGAATACCGCTCCGAACTGGTACAAGTAGTCACGCAGCGAGAGTGGACAATGCGTCGAGGTGGCCGACAATCTCCCGGGCCGCGTCCTCGTACGGGACAGCAAGGATCCGCAGGGGCCGCCCCTGACCTTCGGCCCTCGCCAGTGGCGCAGATTCGTAGACCTAGCTAGGCGCCAGCGTGACTACCCGGATGTCTGACGACTGCTCCTGGAGCTCCTGTCGAGCGACCTTCTGTTCCAGGCAGTCAAGCTACAGATGACGACGTCCAATGCGAGGAATGATGCTGCGGAGGAGTTGCGTGCTATCCGTCCCATTCCGCGATTGGAGCTTGTCACGGCGTTGCGAGGGGTGGCCCCTCCGTGGGTGGCGAAGTGGGCGCTATCTCAGGCTAGCCTCTTGTCATGAAACAGGTCGTTCAGCGAAGTTGTAGTAATTGTCTCTTATGCAAGAACAGCGAGTCGTCAAGTGCTGCTTCGTGCGCCGACGCCAGGCGTGCTTCCCGACAAGGTTCCCGTCAGACGTCCCTAATTCCTTGGCTGGAGCGCAAGGTCTTTTCTCGGCATCAGGTCGGCGCTCACTGCGCCGATCGCAGGCAATCCCGGAAGCCGCAGTAGTTACTAAATGTAGTTGGCTGGTTGCAGTGTCGTCTACTGGGCGGGGGTGATGGCCGGAGATGGAGTAAGGCGGGTTCTGGTGGTGACGGGTATTCGGGCGACCGTAGCCAGCCGCTGAACCTGGGCGGTGTCGTGACCCGTAACCTCCCGCTGACGTTTTACGCGTTGTACGCTGACATGGTGACGGAGCGGGAGTACGGGTGGACGGAAGCCGGCAAGGCCAGCGCGGCCCGGCACGGCGTCTCCGAGCAGGAGTCGATCGAGGCGCTCTACTCGCCGCAACGGATCGAGAACCACATCGGGACGTTGCTGCTGGCGGTAGCCGGCCTGGCTGACACCGCGCGGGTGATCGTCGTGCTCTGCGAGCGGGTCGGGAAGGTCAACAGCTACGCGATCCTGGCGGTACGACCCGCCACGCCCGAGGAGGTCAAGCAGTGGATGGAGGGCACGCGATGACCGCGAACCGAGACCCGCGGACGATGAGCCGCGAAGAGTTGGTGGCGTATTTCGACCGGGGCGGAGACATCTCGCAACTGCTACGCGACGCGGCCAGGGGACCTGACCTGGGGCCGACCCCGAGTCCGGACAGCGTACCGATGATCGTGACCGGGATCCGGCTTCCCTCCGCGACCGTGCGCCGGTTGGACGCGCTCGCGGGCACCGACAAGGGCGGTCGTTCGGGCCTCATCCGCCAGGCGATCGACGAGTTTCTCGCCCGACACGCCGACGAAGCGGCCTGAACCACCTTCGCCATCCGAAACGCGTCGTGACGGTGCGCGACCTGCCCGGCGCTTCCCGATCAGCCGTGCGTACGGGCTTCCCACCCCTGCGACCGCGTCAGCCAACCCGGACGGGCAGGGTCGCCAGCCCACGGAAGACCGGGAAGGGAAGCCAGCTCAGCTCCTCCGGGGCGCACGCGAGGCTGAGGTGGGGAAACCGATCCAGCAGCGTACCGATCGCCACAGACCCCTCCATCCGGGCGAGTGCTGCGCCCAGACAGCGGTGCAGGCCGTGCCCGAAGGCCAGGTGCCGGTCGTCGTCGCCGCGCGTGATGTCCAGCCGGTCCGGTTCGGCGAACCGGCGTGGGTCGCGGTTGGCCGCCGCGATCCCGACGATCACGATGCTTCCAGCCGGAACAACGGTGTCACCGATGGTGAAGTCATCCACGGCATAGCTCGGCGAGGATCGTGCGGTAGGGCCGTCGTAGCGCAGCAGTTCCTCTATCGCGGCGGGCAGCAACTCCGGCCGCTCGCGCAGCGTGGCTAGCTGATCAGGGTGCCGGAGCAGCGCAGCCATGCCGTTTCCGATGAGGTTGGTCGTCGGTTCGTGGCCGGCGAAGAGCAGTTGCTGGGTGAGAGCGACCAGTTCCGCTGCGGTGAGCTGGTCGCCGTCGTCGCCTGCCGCGAGGAGCGCGGTCAGCAGATCGTCCTGCCCACCGGTACGGGCCTGTGCACGCTTCTGCGCCACCAGCTCGACGACGTACTCCCGGAGGAGCCGGCGCCCCTCCTCCCTGGACATCGGGGCGTCGGTCACGAACGGCGGGTGCATCGCCGCGATGGTCCAGGTCCGGAACCGGCCATGGTCGATCGACGGCACCCCGAGCAGCTCGGCGATGACGGTGAGGGACAACGGGTACGCGTAGTCCTCGATCAGGTCTGCGGTCTGCCGCTCGGCGATGGCGTCGAGCAGTTCGTCGGCGATCTGCTGGGTCCGCTCCCGCAGCCCGGCCACCCGTCGGCTCGTGAACGCCCGACCCATCAGCCCGCGCAGCCTGGTGTGCTCCGGCGGGTCGGTGGTGTGCAGGTCGAACGTCGCCTCGCCCGGCTCGCCGCTGACCACCCCGGCCGCGCGCAGCGCATCCCAGGCGCGTCGCGGATCCTTCGACAGCCGGCCGTCGGCGAACGCCGCGCGTGCCTCGTCATACCTCGTGACCAGCCAGTATTCCAGGCCGTTCGGGTTGCGCAGCCGTTGTACCGGCGCCTGCTCACGGAGCTGCGCGTACGCCGGGTGCGGATCGGCGAAGAACTCGGGCGTGTACATCGCATGGTCCGCTGTCACCTGTACGTCCCCCCGCACCCGTTGCTCGTCCTGCCGCCCGAACCGCACCAGCCCCGCCTGCCGCAGCACGGCTCGCAGTTCGGCGATTGCCTGGACGTCCGCGATCGGCGCCGGTCGGATTTCCGGTCCGAGATAATCGAAGGCTACCTTCACCAGGAGGAGCATCGGGGGAGTCCTGGTGTTCGGTTCGCCGATGGCGGGGCGGGTTCGTAGGCTCGTCAAACGCCAGTAGCGACGGGGGTACGGCTTGTTGTGTCAGATGAGGACGTTCCGGTGAGCGACACGCCGGATCTCGGTCCCGTGCCGCGGCGTATCGCCGTCGACGCCGAACAGGTACGTCGGCTCGTCGCCGACCAGTTCCCCCGGTGGGCCGATCTGCCGGTCCGGCCGGTGGCGGAAGGCGGCTGGGACAACTGGACCTTCCACCTGGGCTCCCGACGGTCGGTGCGCCTGCCCAGCGCCTCCGAGTACGCCCTGGCGGTCGAGAAGGAACACCGCTGGCTACCGGAACTCGCCCCTCAGCTCCCGCTGCCCATTCCGGTACCACTGGCGAAAGGGGAACCGGGCCGCGGCTACCCGTACTCGTGGTCGATCTACCCGTGGTTGGACGGCGAGCCTGCGCGCGCGGACCGCATCGCCGACCCGGTCCGGTTCGCCGTCGACCTGGCCGAGTTCCTGGCGGCCCTGCGCAGCGTCGACCCCACCGACGGTCCACGGCCCGGCCTGCACAACTGGTACCGGGGCGGCGCGCTGCGCACCTACGACGGGCAAGCGCAGCGCGCGCTCACGGCACTCGACGGCCATGTCGACGTCGACCTGGCCCGCGAGATCTGGCAGAGCGCGCTCGACGCTCGCTGGGACGGTGTGCAGAGCTGGTTCCACGGCGACGTCGCCCAGGGAAATCTCCTGCTCAGCGACGGCGAGTTGGCAGCCGTCATCGACTTCGGGACGTGCGGGGTCGGCGATCCGGCCTGTGACCTGGCGATTGCCTGGACATTGTTGACCGCCGACGGCCGGCACGCGTTCCGGGAGCGACTGGCCGTCGATGATGCGACCTGGGCGCGTGGGCGCGGCTGGGCTCTCTGGAAGACGCTCGTCACCTGCTCCTACAACCTGGGCGAGGCCGACGGGTCGGCCGCAGACGCACTGCGCGTCCTCGGCGAGATCTTCTCCGAGTACGCCGGAGGCACCGTCACGGTACTGCGGAGCTTGAATCGTCAGGATCAGATCCTGGGTTAATCGCGTCGCGGGCTGATCGTTCCAGGGGCTAGCCTGGCGCCGTGAACTCAGGGGATGACCTTCACGGCGGATCTGTCGAGCCGGTGGTCCGGCAGGAACGGGCCGAAGATCACGAGGCCGTGCGGGACGTTCACCGGCAGGCGTTCGGCGACGGCGAACGGGTTCCTGCGCTGGTCGATGCGCTGCGCGCCGGTCAGGCATCGCTTGCACCGTTGTCGCTGGTCGCCACCGTCGGCGAGCGGGTTGTCGGCCATGTGCTGCTCAGTGCCTGCCGGTTGGACGCCCTGCCCCGGCTCGTGGACGTGATGTCGCTGTCGCCCCTCGGGGTGCTGCCGGAGTTCCAGCGTCGGGGAGTCGGTACTCGGCTCGTGGCGCACGCTCTCGCCGAAGCTGACGGTCGGGGCATCCCGCTGGTGTTCCTGGAGGGCTCACCGCTCTACTACGGCAAGCGCGGCTTCGTCGACGCCACGAAGTGTGGCTTTCGCCCGCCCACGCTGCGCTACTCGCCCGGCGTCTTCCAGGTCGCCAAACTGTCCTCGTACGAGGAATGGATGACGGGCACCTTCGTGTACTCCGACGCCTTCTGGGCCTTCGACTGTGTGGGCGGGCGCGCCTCGGGCTGACGAGGGGCAGCCTTATGACACCCGGACCACCAGCGAGGTCACCCGCTCGTCCGGCCCCCAACTCAGCAGCATCTCGCCGCGACCCGCGTCCGGACGGGACATCCAGGCGTACTCGACGCGCGCCCGGTCGGTTCCCTCCTGCCGGACGTCGACTACCTCGATGGTGTCGTCAGGTGGCTGGGCGTGGTAAGCGGACGCGATGGCGTTCCTGCCCCGGAACGGACCGAACGGCATGTCCTCGAACGACATCGTGGCGTTCTCCGCGAACGAGTCGACCAGGGTGTTGAAGTTGCCGGACTCGACGCTGGTGTTGAAGCGCGACACATGTTCACCAACGAGCCGGTGCAGATCCATCAGAGTCGCTCCCCTCGGAGAACGCCGGTCGCAGACCCGGCACGCGGGCGTACGACGCGCAGAGTATAGAGCGGAGCGTCCCACGGCAGAAGTCTCCTGACCCGTGCCGCCCGCTCCCGCGTCGGCCGTCTGCGGCCGTGCCGGTCAGGAGCGTAGGTCGGCCTGAACCGGTCCCACCCGCTTCCAGTCAACCGAGCGCGATGACCCGCTGCGCGTCGGCGGCCGAATCGAAGAATGCGCAGCTCGGCCAGGGCGGTAGTTCCGCCGATCCGCTCCAGGTCAGGTGAACCAGTGCCCACCGGTCGCCGATCTTGAGCAGTACGTCGTCGGTGGCATCGGACCGTCCGACGACGGTGAAGGCCACCCCGTACAGCGGGTGCCCGCGCGATGTCTCCTGGACCAGCTCCGTACTGATCTCCTGGACCTGCCGTTGCTCGGAATCGCCGGGTCCCCGCAGGTCCCACCAGGGGTCGACCAGGACCACATCGTCAAGCACGTCGATATCTTGACATGTCGGCACCCGGCGGGCGTGCCGTACACGTCACTCTCGGTACCCTGGCCGTCTGCCACTCGACGACGGTCGTCCCCGTCACCGCAGCGCGCGGAGCGCGTCCTCGACGGTCGGGTCCAGGTGCAGGAGCCGATCGAGGTTCGTCGCGTCCAGTACCAGCTGGACCGGCCGCGGGACCCGGGCCAACCGCAGAGAGCCGCCGCGCGACGCGGTGAGCCGGTGCAGTTCCAGGAACAGGCCCAGGCCCCCGGAGTCGCAGAACGAGACGGCGCCGAGATCGAGGACGAGCCGGGTTCCGTCGTCGCCGAGCGCCAGGTTCGCGGCCTCGCGAAGGACGTCGCGACTGTCGTGGTCGATCTCGCCCACCGCGGCCAGGACCGGAACCGGTGCCGTCGCGTCGACGCGGCTGACCGTCAGGATCTCGTTTGTCATGATTGTTCCTCATGGGTTCGCTGGCTGGCGTCCGGCACGGTTCTGCGCGCGGCCGTGGCAGACCATTCCACCAGCACCAGCGTGGCGTCGTCGGTGGGCGGCCCGGCCTGGTGGGCGACGACCGTGTGGGCCAGGCGCCGGAGCGTCTCCGGTGCCGGCAGGCCGGCTCCCGCGTGGCGTTCGGCCAGGTCGACCAGCCGGTGCACCCCGAAGCGTTCACCCCCGGCGGCACGTGCCTCGGTGACACCGTCGGTGTAGAGCAGCAACCGGTCGCCGGGTTCGAGTGTCTCCTCCGCCACCTCCACCGACGGGTCGTCGACGCCGAGCGGCATGCGCCGGCCGCCGGAGAGTTGCCGTACCAGCCGCCCACCGCGCAGCAGCAGCGGTTCCGGATGGCCGGCGTTGATGTAGCGCAGCCGTCCCGTCTCCAACTGGAGTTCGGCGAGGACGGCGGTGGCGAACCGGGCGTCCGGGAACTGTTCGAGCAGCGCGGCGTCGGCGGCGCGGGTCTGGTCGTACAGTCCTCGGCCGGCCCGGCGGGTGGCCCGGACCGCCGCCAGGGCGACCGCGCAGGCCAGCCCGGCGCTCAGGCCCCGGCCCATGGCGTCCAGCACCAGCAGATATGCGGTGGTGTCCTCGAGTACGTAGTCGAAGCCGTCACCGCCGATGTCGTAGCAGGGTTGCAGGACCGCTGCCACGACGGCCGCCTCGGTACTCGACGTCAGGGGCGGCAGTTGTTGCCACAACAGTTCGGAGGCGATCGACATCGGCTGGGTACGACGTACCTGTTCGATGCTGTCGCCGCCCGTGATGACCGTGCCGAGCAGGTGGCCCACCAGACCGGCCAGCAGCTCGCACCGGATCACGAAGTAGCGGTCCTCCCGGTCCACCTCGCGCTCCGGGGTGAACTCGATCAGCCCGAGTCGATCGGTGCCGTCCACCACGGGTACCCACCACCGGCCGGCCTGGGCGCCGTCGCCGGCAGCGTGCAGGGACGCCACGGACGTGAACGCCCGGCCCGGTAGCGAGCCGTCCACGCGGATCGGCCGGGGGGTCTCCCGGCCGGGCACGGACAGGGCGTGCAGCGAGCGCTGCTCGTAGTCGACCAGCCAGATCGTGCTGCGCAACCCCAGCGGAGCCACCGCCTCCGCCACCATCTCCGCCAGCCGGCTCGGTGCCACCAGGTGGCCGCGGTCGAGGAGTGTCCGGAGGGCTTGGCCCCAGCCAAGGTCGACGACCGCGTCCATGGCGGCCAAGATATCCCGGTAGCGTCGTGGCGCGCGCGCTTTCCCGCCTCGTACGCTGGGGCCGACCTCCCCGCCCGGTCCCGAGCGCGGAGGTCGGCCGGTTGGCGGGATGTCAGCCGGCGGTGCAGGACCTGACCTGTGGTCGGGCGCTGGAGTTGCCGTTCATCATGGTGGTGAAGCCGAAGCTGTTGCCGCTGCCGTTGGAGCGCATCGTCAGTACGGTGTTGTTGCTGCTCAGGCTGGCGCTGCCGCTCCAGGTGCTGCTGATCGACTGTGGTGAGGTGACGGCGACGACCACGGTCCAGTTGCTGGCGCCGCTGACCGTCACCGTGGTGTTGTAGCGGTCGCCCCAGACCGT